>DATGUV010000184.1:0-2710 GCA_035301025.1 Bacillota bacterium
CTCCTTAATCTTTATACGTAAAAGGGTCATTTTGCCCGGTTGAATCGTTTGATTGTTGAAATTGATTGAGAAGCTCCTGAATCGATGTAATCGCGCTACTCATTTGATGGATGTTTTCCTGCACTTTATTCATATCCATCTTATCTGCATATTTTAATAATTGCTGAAACCATTCATTACTTTTACTTTCTTTGCTCGTTTTTTCTGTTTGATTCTCTTCTTTTTTAAAAGGCTCCCAAAACGGATCATCTTCTCCAAGTAAAACCCATTTCTCATAATATTCCTGCCACGGTCTGCCTTTTTTACGAACTTCCTTTAGCAAACTCGGGTGTTCGTTAATAAACTCTCTAAAAGCCACGACCGAAGGATGTAAATCTTGTTGTTTCAATTGAATCACCTCTTTCTCCTGCTACTCATATTAATTTATGAGAATTATAGGCTTATGTGTAAGAGAAAGAAGTTTAACTCAATAAAATAAAATGTCACCATTTAACAAGTGAGACTTCATTCAGGAAGCAGCTTGTCCTCCCTACGGCAGAACAGGTAAACCGATTTCCTCAGGTGAAAGTCCCAGGATGCCTCAATACAGGACGACCAGCAGGTTTTACTCCAATAAATAGATAAACTTAAACAGGATACTTCATTCGATCTTTCACCTATTGGAAATGTTGAAATTCATCTCATTTCGGTATTTCTCATTTCTAACCTGATTTATGTAAAAAATTTTGCGTGTAATAATTTCGATATACACCGACCCCCATATGCGTATAACTAGAATTTAACAAGGTTGTTCGATGACTCTCACTATTCAGCCACCCTTCCATGGATGAAAGAGCATCAATATACCCCGCGGCAATATTCTCCGCAGCGTGCATATACGTAACTTGTTCTGCTTCCAGCCTTTCTTTCAAACCGTCTCCATTCATACTTGTATGTGAAAAATAATCGTTGTCTGACATATCGCGACTGTGCAAATAAGCTGTTTGTTGTGCCTTTCCATCATGTACCAATGGAGTGATGTCATGTTGAGAACGAATGACATTGGTGATATCGAAAATCTGCTGTTCCATTCCTTCTTCAATTTTATTCCAATCTTCATCAGATAAACGGGATTGTTCAGGCAGTTTCCCCACATATTCTATTTCATAAGGCCGTTGTGTCAACAATGTATCTCCAGAAATAACGCGATAAGCTGAAAGGCTGTCTGTAAAAGTATCAAAATAAAACTGAATAAAAGTATGATCATCTATTTTAGCTAAAGGACGTCGTTCTATATCTTCCTGCGTTAATCTAAATGTATAATAAGATTGCTCCTGTTCGTAAGAAATTTCTGTTGTAAACGAATGCCTCTCTTTCAGGGTTTCATAATCTTCTGTACTCTCCTCGTCATCAATGATATATACGGTTTGTATTTGATTATCTTTTATACCAAACTGGTATACATAATTTTCATGATTGGTATACACCCACCAGACGTATCCATAAGCACTTTGGTCTTTTCGTTCAGGCTCACCAAGAACCCGCTTTAAGTCTTCATCTGATTGCTCAGTCCAATTAACAGCCTGCTCGACATCGATTGCTGTTTGTTCTTCCCATTCATTCTGAACGGATAGATAGGAATAATGATTTGCCATGACAGGGTTATCATATGGTATACTGAATAATAATCCTGCCACATATAAAAACAACATTTTTTTCGAAAGCACCATTGTGAACACCTTCTTCTTAATCTTCTATACCACATTGAATAACAATCTATTCCTCAGATTCTACCTTATAAGTGGCTGATTCAATCATTCAATGTTTTAATGATTGCATATTACCGCTTTTCGTACTATCATAATACATTGAGGACTAATATACGAGGTGAAAATAATATGAAATTAGAAAACACCGGAATTGATGAGTTAACGATTGATTTAAAACCTTTGGATCACATTACAGGAAAGCATGCATTCATCCGGGCTGGACAATGGGACTATGAGCGAGTAACGTATGATTATAGAATTGGCTCAAAAGAAAAAAATGTTACATATTATGTTCGAATCCAAGGGTATGCAGTTGAAGGTGATGTAGATAGTAAAAATGCAGTCATTCAATTAATGACACCACTCCTTGGTAAACATTATTATCCACATGGTATTGAATACGGAGAAGAAGAGAATTTTCCTGAAAGTCTTGTAGAACGAGCAAATACTTTGGTTTCAAAAGTAGCCAATGAATTGCAAGGTTTAAATAAATAAAAGGTGAGAGCATGATCGCTCTCACCTTTTATTTATTTAAAATATTGCCCGATACAAATCCGTGACCTCTCCAGGATCAAACAGAATGTAAAGAAATAAATAGACCATAACACCTGTAATCGCAGTAAAGAACCAAATGATGCTTGTCACAGGTCCAATTTTTCTATGCTTAGCGAAGTTCTCTTTGAAACCTAATGCGATGGTTATAATTCCAAATACAGCCCCGGTCGTAGCCAAAATAATATGGAATACAAGAAAAATAGTGTAATAAATTTCTAAATGTTCCGGTCCACCAAATGGAGTATTCCCGATAAATACAGTCCGGGACACGTAAATAATAAAGAATAACAATGCACTAATCGCAGCAGCGATCATTGTTTTCTTATGTGTTTCCCGTTTTCCTTGTTTAATCTGCCACCATCCTACTGCAACGAGGATAGCACTTAAAACAATGAATATTGTACTGA
>DATGUV010000185.1:0-5341 GCA_035301025.1 Bacillota bacterium
ATCTTTTAATAAATCTACATTTGTTGCCCAATCACTTGGTTCTGGCCTGCTACCTACATAGACGATGATTAGTTCGCCGTCATGGCTTTCTTTTCCATTTTCATCTGGAGTAATATTTCTCACGACCAAGGCTTCAAAGCCAGTATCAGTATCTTTTATTACATTTTCTACAAAAAAGAGTTTGTTGTTTACTTCTATCTCATCTCTTTTTTTATAACTTCTATAAGCATGATAGCCTGCCAATTGAATTAAATCTTTATCATTATGAACATTATCCATAGACTGATTTGATTTTTTAGATGTGCTCACACAAACTCCTCCTTTGTTTAATTTTACTCTATCTTTGTATTGCTTCTATATCAGTTTTATCTATTGTGTTGTGCTTTTCTCCAATAGCACTACGTCGGTCAATATTATTGTCGTTTAACTTTAAATAGTATCTTGCTTTAGGAATATCTGTGGAAGACTCAATTCGATTGTATATTTCATCATAAACTTCTTCATCTGGTTCGACACCGGACTCCTTCATGTGGAAACGTATGGCAACTCTTGACATTTCAGACGGTATAAATCCTTCGTCCTCTATATATGTTCTAAGTTCTTCTTTCGTTATCTTTGGATTTTCTAAATACTTTTCATACATAGATTTAAAACTTGTTTTAGGAAAATAATAAGGAGTGTTATAACCGTTCCCTTGCGTATTTTCAGCTACTTCAATATTCATTCCTACTACAGGGTACTCCGCTTCAATTTCTTCCAAAAGTTCATCTAATTTCGCGAATTCTTCTTCATATGCCATCACATATAATCCACTCCGAATAGTACTTTCTACTTGCCCTTCTTTGGACCAAACCGAATCCGTTTTAACAACCTCATTTTTCACATCTACCGGAACAATCGCAAATGCATAGAAGTGAGGCTCGCCAATCGATTCAACAAACACAGAAACTCCATCCATTGCGCTCACAATATTGTGGACCTTCACTGCCGTTTTATAATCTTCTAAGAAAAAGTCTTTCACCGCTTTTTCAAGCTTCTCTCGGTTTGCCTCAGCAATTTCACCGGTCTTTGGATTGGCGTTACGTAGTGTAAAACCTTCACCAGTGTATTCTTGAACAGGAACATAATTTTCTTTTTCATATTCATTTGTTTTATTTAGGTTATCTTTTTCCAAAGTCTCTTCTTCGTTGGATATCCACGAATGTATTCCTATGGATGCAATCGTAAGTAATACAAATAATAGTATTCCTTTTTTCAACCAATTCACATGCACACCTCCCTTAAACAACTAATGGATTTACATGAACAAAATATAGATAGATCTATCCTACAGAATAGCACATCCCGTGAACGTATTTCGTTATCTTTATAAATGGGGATGAAAGTCTCACACATAAGGGACGTATCCTGCTTGTAAAAGCGTGTACCTTAGGAATAAAGTACTCGCTACAGTTCCATTATTTGTTTTTAAAATAGAATCACTTTAGACTAGATAGTATTGAAATGAAGTATAATCGAGGGATGTTAGATGGCAATTTTTGTAACGATGATGATGATGGGTCTTTTACTTGGATTTGTTGGTGCTGGTGGATCAGGCTTCATCATTTCTATTTTAACGACGTTTTTCGGTATCCCTATTCATATTGCTTTAGGAACGTCTTTAGCAGCAATGGTGTTAACATCTTTATCAGGAGCGTTTAGTCACTACCGGGAGCAAAACGTGGTCGTACCTGTAGGTCTCCCTGTAGGATTCTTCGGAATGATTGGCGCTTTTTCCGGTTCTCGCATTGCTCATATCATACCTGAATTGCAATTAACGTGGTTCACAGCGAGTATGTTATTTTTGTCAGCTTTTCTTTTTTGGTTGCGAATTTTTACACCTTTTGGGAAAATGATTGCAACAAAATATGGGAATATCACTCCTAAAGGGGTGAAATTCTGGGTATCCGCTGCTGGACTTGGTATTGTGACTGGCATGTTATCTGGAATGTTTGGAATAGGTTCATCAACATTTATTCAAATTGGACTTCTTGTGTTTTTTGGATTCTCGGTTCGTCAATCTGTTGGCACGACTCTATTTATTATTTTACCAATCGCGTTTGTTGGGGGATTCGGATATTATACGATAGGCAATTTGGACGTACAATTACTTGTAAAAGTTGCAGCAGGAACGATGATCGGATCTTACCTAGGTGCTAAATGTACGAATCGCCTTCACCCAATGATTTTAAAAATTGCCCTTGTTACGGTCCCTACAATCGGTGGATTGCTTCTTTTAATCGGATAAGTTTACATAGGTTCCAATACATTGATTTGCTCTAAGATTACTTGAACATGTTCATCTATTTAGAGTTGAAATATTCGTACTACTATTATCCAACAATTTCAAGTACAATTAAATATACCTTTTTTAAAGGAAGTGATACATGGATAAAGCTCCAAATAAACAGTCATTAGGTTTTAAAGTTGAATCTAGTGAAAGCGCTACAACATGGGTAATTATTAAATAAAACAGTGGGGAAAACTAATGGGGAAAAGTCATATTCACATTCTTTATTACGAATTCTTTAAGGAGGAACAATGAATAAATACTTTTCCAGAAAAATTTTTGTATATATGTTCTTGAGTGTTTGTATTGTTTTAGGAGCTTGTTCAAATAATCAAAATGAAACCGAAGAGGCAGAGGAATCATCAAAATTTCTAGTAGAAGATATTGATAAAGTTAATGGCGATTATCAACTATCTAAAACATTCCCTTTACAAATTGATGAGGATGGTTTTGATAGTTCATTAGTGACAAATCAGATGGTTTCTTTTACTGGATTTGAAAATCAAGGAATGTTACTTGTGAAATCAAATGATTTCCAAGCCCATGAAATATTTATTAACGGAATTCAGGTCATACCTAATAGCGAAATTGCCACAGACAGCTGGTCCAGCATAGATATTTCTCATATCACAGTGAATGGGGATAACAAGCTGCAAGTTACCAATGGGTCTGCGGAGGCTGATGATACTATCGAAATAAGAATTCCTTATCCTACATTAGTCGATCAAACGAATGCATATACGGACAATGACAATTTTAAGATGATTGATCAGATCATTCAATCGGAAATTGATAATGGATTCACTTCTGCTCAACTTGTTGTGACACACAATGGAGAAATTATTAAATCAAGCGCTTATGGAAATGTGAATGCATATGAACCTGACGGCACGCGCATGACAGATAGCGCAGAAGTTACGGAGAATACATTATATGACCTGGCAAGTAACACGAAGATGTACTCCGTGAACTATGCGATTCAAAAACTCGTTTCTGAAGAAAAACTAGATATTAATCAGAAAATCCATGAGATATTTCCAGACTTTAAAGATGGAAAAGATGATCCAATCAAAGGAAAAAAGGATGTAATTGTAAAAGATTTACTCCAGCACCAAGCCGGATTTCCTGGAAGCTATCACTACCATAATAAAGATTTCATTTTCGAAATCGACGAAGAACCTTTCTTTGAAGAAAATGAATTATATACCCAAGACCGGGATGAAATGTTGGAAATGATTCTAAAAACACCGTTAGTACGTGAACCAGGAACCGAAAAAGAATACTCAGATATCGATTATATGTTACTCACATTTATCATCGAAGAAGTAACTGGAAAACGGCTAGATGAGTATTTAGAAGAAGAAATTTATGGACCATTAGGATTAGAAAATACAACTTTTAATCCTCTTGAAAATGGTTTTGACAAAGATCAAATAACAGCAACTGAATTGAACGGAAATACTCGTGATGGTCTAGTAGAATTTGATAATATACGAACGGAAACCATTCAAGGAGAAGTACATGATGAAAAAGCATACTACTCCATGAACGGGATTAGTGGTCATGCCGGATTGTTCTCAACTGCCAATGATTTAGCTGTTTTAGCCCAAGTCACTTTAAATAAAGGTGGATACGGGGATCAAAAGTTCTTTAATGAAAACGTCATTGATGAATTCATCACACCAAAAGATGACAATCCCAGCTATGGCTTAGGATGGCGCCGAAAAGGTGAAGACACATATGATTTCGCTTTTTCACCCATTTCAAGTAGTAGTACTATTGGACACACCGGATGGACGGGAACATTAACAGTTATCGATCCGGAAAATAATATGGCGTTCATCCTATTAACGAACAAAAAGAATTCACCAGTCGTCGATAAGGAAGAAAATCCGAATGACTTTGTCGGAGATCATTTCTTAACTTCCCACTATGGGCTCATCGCAACCCTAGCATTTGATAGTGTGGAAGAAAACGCAGACGCTAATGACTATGCATTAATCGATATGGTCGAAACCAAATATTCATTGATCAACGAAGGCGATAATTATGACCATGAAAGTGATCACATGCAGCTGCAAGCAATGGTAGATGTTCTTGAAATGAGAAAAGATTCTACCCCTATAAAAGAATATATGGAAACTGAAAAGTGGGAAACCATTCAACAATTTCTTTCTGAGTAAATGAATTTCATTATAACCAAAAATAGTTACTTCATTATCGTAAGTAGTTTTGAAGGACTTAACGGAACTACATATGGTAGTGAAGTAGCATAAAAATACGTATTATGAAATTCATTAAAGTAGCTGATTGAAGGATTTAAGGTTTTTTGCGCGTACGTAAAAATCCAAGAATAACTTTGAAATTTTCACACTACAAGCTGTTTGTGATCAAGTATATATATTGATCACAAGCAGCTTTAGTTTTTCCTAACGATTCTTGCAATTAACAGATGTCATTAGCTTTACTGTTTCTTTTTAAATGGCATTTAAATCATCATTACAATCTTGTTGTTCATACAAATGATACAATCAAAAGTTCATTTTATATCTGAAGATACGAGACACAATGCTCTTCAGCGTTCCTGTTGTATGAGGGGAGGATTGTTTTCAACGTGACCGAAATAGAGGAACGAACGACAAAAAGGGAACGATAGACCCTCCAACGTGACCGAAACCGAGGACACACATCAAAAAGGGAACGATAGACGATCCAACGTGACCCAAACTGAGGAACGCACAACAAAAAGGGAACGATGGACGATCCAACGCGCCCCAAACGGAAGCACGAACATCAAAAAGGGAACGATAGACGATCCAACGCGCCCCAAATGGAAGCACGCACATCAAGACGGGAACGATAGACGATCCAACGCGCCCCAAACGGAAGAACGCACAACAAAAGGGAACGATAGACAATCCAATGTGACCGAAACCGAGGAAGAACAACAAAAGGGAACGATAGACCCTCCAACGTGACCGAAACCGAGCACGAACAACAAAAAGGGAACGA
>DATGUV010000186.1:0-17585 GCA_035301025.1 Bacillota bacterium
ACATTTTATCGATCTCATAGATGCAAAAATGAACATGCTAGGTCGTGCATTAAGAAATACCCCGCCAGGCGAGTTTACTGAACGCCTATTTGCCATGGAAAACCGCTCTTTTTACAAACCGTTATTTACAGAATAATCATAGATGAACCAAATAAAAACAAGACCTTACAATTTGTAGGCTTGTTTTTTTATGGAAGAAATTTTGGACGAAATTTGTATCGTCTAATTGCTCAAGCCTACTCGTTGACAAATGACACTGTGTCATTTAAGATACGTTAGACTACATAAAATTAGCAATATATGAATCTTTGCATATAGTAATGAATTTCATAATAATTATTTAGCGCACTGTTCATATCACATGTAGTTTCGTTGAACCGTTCTTAACTACATATGATATGACCACTGCTGGTTTAGGTTATTATGAAATTCATTTTAATAAGTGATTGTGAGAATGAATGCTCATTAGGTGAGGAATTCAGCTAATCGTGAATGGGGATGTACACATATGGTTAAAATTTTGAAAAACTTAACAGTCTATAAATGGATTGTTGTAGCCATTTTTGGACTCGTATTTATTCAATCTTTATCAGAGTTGTTTTTGCCTACATTAATGTCCAATATTATCGATGATGGGGTTGTTCCAGGAAATATATCTGTCATTTGGAAAATTGGTGGTATCATGTTGATTGTTACGGCCATTAGTGCTGCTGCGGCGATTACCGCTAGTTATTATTCATCTAAAACAGCAATGGGACTTGGAAGAGATTTAAGACGTAAAGTATTTAAACATGTTGAAGGTTTTTCATTACAAGATTTTGATGAAGTGGGAACAGCTTCACTAATTACACGAACAACAAATGATATTACGCAAATTCAACAAGTTGTCCTCATGATTTTACGTATGGTGCTTATGGCCCCAATTATGTTTATTGGTGGACTCATTATGGCACTTTCTAAAGACGCTAAACTATCTTTAGTTATTGTTGCGACAATGCCCGTTTTAGTCATTGCCATTCTTATTATTTTTAAAAAGGGATTACCTTTATTTCAAAAAGTACAGAAGAAAATTGATCAATTAAACTTAGTTTTACGTGAAAATATAACAGGTATTCGAGTGATTCGTGCATTCAGTCGGGAAAAAGACGAACAAGAACGGTTGGGCCATGCGAATAAGGATTTAAAAGATGTTTCCGTAACTGTGAATCGTCTTATGGCCTTTCTGCAACCGACAATGATGCTCGTGATGAATTTAACGATTGTTGGTGTCATTTGGTTTGGGGGTATTCGTATTGAAAGTGGTGGGATGCAAATTGGGGATCTCATGGCTTACATACAGTATGTGACGATGATCATGATGGCGTTAGTGATGGCTTCGATTTTATTTGTTATGATTCCTCGTGCAACGGTTTCAGCTAACCGGATTAATGAAGTGTTGGAAATGGATCCCACATCTATGGCAGAAGGATCCCAGAAAGCAAATATTAAACCAGGGACACTTGTTTTTGATGATGTTACGTTCTATTATCCTGGAGCAGAAGAACCAGCGCTATCCAATATTACTTTTACAGCAAACCAAGGAGAGACAACTGCAATAATAGGTGGAACAGGATCAGGTAAAACAACTTTAATTAATTTAATTCCACGATTTTATGATATTACAGAGGGAGAAATCCTAATTAATGGCTTGCCAATCCAAGATGCAACCCAGGAAGAAATTCGTTCGAAAATTGGTCTTGTACCCCAACAAGCATTATTGTTTTCAGGAACCATTGAAGAAAATCTTCGTTTTGGTAAAGAGGAAGCTACAGATGAAGAAGTTATTCATGCAGCTCGTGTGGCACAAGCAGAGGAATTTATATCACGAATGGAAGATGGCTATGAATCTTCCATTACTCAAGGTGGTTCCAATTTATCTGGGGGTCAGAAACAACGAATATCCATTGCGCGAGCGCTGATTCGTAAACCAGATATTTACTTATTTGATGATAGTTTTTCAGCACTTGATTTTCAAACGGATGCAAAGTTACGAAAAGCTTTAGTAGATGAAACGAAAGACTCCACAGTGTTAATTGTGGCACAAAGGGTAAGTACAGTAATGAACGCAGATCAAATTATCGTTTTAGAAGAAGGTAAAGTCGCAGGTATTGGTAAGCATGAGGAACTTTATGAGAATAACGAGGTATATAAAGAGATTGTAGAATCACAGCTATCAGAGGAGGAATCCGCATGAGTGATAAAAAGAATCGTCGCACACAAAAAGATCACTCTCCTAGAGCTGGAAGTGATAAAAAGGGTGGCCCTCCTGAAAAACCAACAAATTTTAAAGGGACTTTCTTTAGGTTAGTACGGTACTTAAAACCTTACTCTACCAAGTTAATCATTGTGTTCCTTGCTGCAGTTGTGAGTACAGTTTTTATGATACTAGGTCCGAAAATTATGGGGGATGCAGTTACGGAACTGTTTGAGGGAGCCTATGGAGGGTTAACTGGTGCTCCAGGTGGTGGCATTGATTTTGGAGCCATCGGAAAGATCTTGTTAATTTTAGGGAGTTTATATGTAATCAGTAGTTTATTTAACTATATTCAGCAATTTACGATGGCAGGGGTTGCTCAAGGAACAGTCTTTGATTTAAGGGAAGATGTGAACCGAAAACTTGAGAAGCTCCCACTTAAATATTACGATAATCATCCAGTTGGAGATACACTTAGCCGAATGACCAATGATATTGATTTAATTGGTAATACTTTACAACAAAGTATTACTCAATTTATCACCTCTATGATAACGATTGTTGGAATTTTGTTCATGATGTTCTGGATTAGTCCCATGTTAGCGATTATTTCTCTCGTCAGTTTACCAATTTCATTGTTTGTTATTCGCCCATTTTTGAAACGGTCACAGAAGTATTTTGCGGATCAACAGCGAACATTAGGGGAACTTAATGGACATATAGAGGAGATGTATAATGGCCATCAAGTAGTGAAAGCTTTCGGTCATGAACAGAAGTCGATTGACCAATTTGACGATGTTAACGAAGAATTGTTTCATGCAGGAAGAAAAGCTCAATTTATTTCCGGGATTATGATGCCTCTTATGTCATTGATTGGAAATATGAGCTATGTGCTCATCTGTATTGTCGGGGGAATTTTTGTTATGAATGGTTCTATCCGTATAGGAGATATTCAAGCATTTATTCAATATACACGTCAATTTTCACAGCCTATTATGCAAACGGCCAATATTGCAAATATTATCCAATCAACGATTGCAGCTGCTGAGCGGGTTTTCCAGTTGCTTGATGAAGAGGAAGAAGTTAAAGAAGTGGCTGAAGTGAAATTAGAACATGTAAAAGGTGAAGTAACCTTTGATCATGTAGATTTCGGATATACGGACGATTTGCTTATTAAAGATATGAACGTGAACGTAAAACCGGGTCAAACGGTTGCGATTGTTGGTCCGACAGGCGCAGGGAAAACGACATTGATTAATTTACTCATGCGTTTTTATGAATTAGACGGAGGTACCATTAACATTGACGGTCTTGATACACGAAAAATGTCACGGCTCAACTTACGGGAAACCTTTGGAGTCGTTTTGCAAGATACGTGGTTATTTAAAGGAACTATTGCAGAAAATATTGCTTACGGGAAAAAGGGTGCAGACGACTTTGAAGTGAAAAAGGCAGCTAAAACTGCGTATGCTGACCGATTTATTCAAACATTACCTGAAGGATATGACATGGAATTGAATGAGGAAGCATCGAACATTTCTCAAGGTCAAAAACAGTTGCTAACAATTGCTCGTACTGTGTTAGCAGATCCGCCTATTATGATTTTAGATGAAGCCACGTCTAGTGTAGATACACGTACCGAAATGTACATTCAAGAAGCAATGAATGATTTGATGAAAGGACGTACAAGTTTTGTAATTGCTCACCGTCTATCCACGATTAAAAACGCTGATCTCATTTTAGTGATGGATCAAGGAAATATTGTGGAACAGGGTACACACGATGAACTACTTGAAACTGGCGGATTGTATGCTGACTTATACAATAGCCAATTTGCAGAAGACCCGGCAATGTAAAAACATTATTATAGAATATAAATAATGAACAAATCCCATCACTCTATGCTCAAAGTGATGGGATTTGTTTATTAGAGGTGCTTCATTTTATATACGAAGAGAACATTTACAAATAATAAAATGGAAGCACATATAAATATGATTTGAACATGAAATAAATCAACGAGCCAACCAATACATAGTACACTAATGCTGAAAACCAAGTAATAAATAACATTTTGTGCGGTGTATACTTTAGCTAATAGGTTTTCTTTTACTCGTTCTTGTGTCATTGTTGTTTGAATGACTACCTCCATTTGTTCAGGAAATCCAAGCATAAAAACAAAAATCAATGCAAGGATTGGTACAGTATTGAAACCAAACATAATTGAAAGGATTGCAGTAGTAGCTGTTGCAAATAACAGAAATTGTACATAGTTACCTTGCATGTTTACTGCAATTTTGTAAATGACAATTCCTCCAATAAGAGACCCTACAATACGTATTGAATTCAAATACCCCCACCAAGATTCATTCATGTGAAGGACTTGATCGACAAATACATATAACACTGCTGCAACCCAAATCGGGTAACTCATTCCTCGAATGATACTTATCCAAAGAAACTTGGAGAGAACTACATCCTTTGTAATAATCCTCCATCCCTCTGTTAGTGAATTCCATATCGTAGTGGAATCCTCAATTTGTTCGATTTCCACACTTTTTTGAACATGGACGAAGAATAGTATGATAAACGAAACGACGTAAAGTGTAAGTGTCAGGCCTATAGCAAGTTGATAACCAAACATAGCGACTACAACTGCTCCTACAGACCATGTTAATAAATCTGTCGTTTGAAAAGAAATCGAAAATATACTATTCGCCCGCAATAATTGAGCTTCAGGTACAATCGATGGAATAAGGGAAAAAGTTACTGGCTGTTGGATCCCGTCAGCAATTGCAATAAGGGCGACAATACTAAAAACAACTGAGAAATAGATGGATTCCCCTGATAGGACCCAGATTAGAAACAGAAATAATAAAACTTTTAATCCTTGAGACATTAGTAGTAGTAACTTTAATTGAAATCGATCAATAACTATTGGTGAAAATAATCCACAAAAGAACTGACAAATAGTGATTGTAAAAGGAAGCATACTCAGTAATAAAACAGACTGATTACTGCTGTAAATCACTGTAATTAATGAAACAATATATAATACGTCACCTACATTTGTTGTAGCCTGACTGAAAAATAAACGCCAAAATGAATGATTCATAATCGATTCGATAGCCACCTTTATCATGTTATATGAAGGGGCTGTTTATACCGATTCATTCCGTTATTCAATTGTATGTGAATATGGGAAATGCGATAGCAACATTGCTATTCATCAGTACCCCTTCAAAATTATATACACACATGTAAAGATGGTTTTTTCACATCAATTATTCTCCTTTATCTAATCAAGTATCCGTATATTATCATGCTTTAAGTATACACGAAGATATCCATCTGTGAAGGTGCTATCGAAGGATAAATTGTTGGATTGTTGATGTAGATTAAAAAATGGAAACTCAGAAATGACTATGATATTCTTTAGATAACGCATATAGGAGGCAATAGATATGGAACATGTAACGATTCAAGTAAAAGGTATGTCCTGTGAACATTGTGTACAAGCTGTTGAAGGAAGTGTAGGAGATTTACCAGGTGTGATTACAACGAAAGTTCATTTAGATCCTGGAACCGTCGATGTTACATTTGATACTCAGAAAGTGACAATAGAGGAAATTAAAAAAGAAATAGAAGATCAAGGATATGATCTTTAACAGATGATAGCTGCTTTGGGAGTACCCAGGGTAGCTATCATTCTTTTATCACGGAATAACGGGCAGTAATACCCCCACTTCGAATTTCTGAGTAAATCAATGAAAATAAGTGAGGGATAAACTGCCCGTAAATCCCTGATTCTGTTCAACTAACATTCAGTGGGGGATGAATAAAAACCCCCACTGAATGAAGTTTCACTTTATAAGCAAACATTTTTACATACCGTATGGGGGTATGTTATTGTACATATAAGATACATGTCGAATATTGTAGGAGGTCATCCATAGCTATGACAGAACAGACAATCCAAATTCGTGGAATGACATGTGCAACATGTGCCGGACGTATTGAAAAAGGTTTGGAGAAAATAGATGGGGTAGATCAAGTACATGCAAATTTTGCACTTGATCAAGCAACCGTTGTTTATGATCCAGCACGCACAAATGTAGATGAAATGAAACAGAAAATAGAACAAATCGGCTATCAAGTAATTGAACAAACTACTGAATTTGATGTGCGAGGAATGACTTGTGCAGCCTGTTCAGCGCGAGTCGAGAAAGTATTAAATAAAATGCCTGGAGTTTCTTTGGCACAGGTGAACTTTGCTCTTGAAACAGTCACAGTTCAATATGATGAAAAACAAGTTCAAGAAGCAGATATGATTGCTAAAATAAAGAAAATTGGTTATGAACTTATTCCGAAACAAAATAATCAAGATAAAGTGGACCATAAAGAACAGGAAATTAGACAGCAAAAACAAAAATTTATATTTGCGGCTATATTGACTTTTCCACTGCTCTGGACGATGGTAGCCCATTTTAACTTTTTATCTTTTATGTATATGCCTGATATTTTAATGAATCCATGGGTGCAATTAGCGTTAGCGACCCCGGTTCAATTTATCGTTGGTGCACAATTTTATAAAGGTGCTTATACTTCTCTTAAAAATAAAAGTGCAAATATGGATGTACTTGTAGCCCTAGGTACAAGTGCAGCATACTTTTATAGTGTGTTTTTATCCATTGATTGGGTACGTAACGGAAGTATAGGTGAACCAGAACTATACTTTGAAGCATCAGCTGTCATTATTACGTTAATTGTATTAGGAAAGTTATTTGAAATTCGTGCCAAAGGAAAAACGAGTCAAGCCATTCAAAAATTGCTCCATTTACAAGCAAGTACTGCACGAATTTTAAAAAACGGAATTGAAACAGAAGTTCCTGTAGAAGAAGTGGTTTCTGGAGATATATTTGTTGTTCGTCCTGGAGAAAAAATCCCAGTAGACGGAGAAATTATTGAAGGAAATTCTGCACTAGATGAATCCATGCTCACGGGAGAAAGTTTACCGATTGACAAAGCAGTTGGTGATACGGTAATTGGAGCAACTGTAAATACAAATGGTTCTTTGAAAGTACAAGCAACAAAAGTGGGAAAGGATACAGCTTTAGCACAAATTGTTCAAGTTGTAGAAGATGCTCAAGGTTCAAAAGCGGATATTCAACGGCTAGCAGATAAAATATCAGGAATATTTGTGCCACTTGTTGTAGGGATAGCTGTAGTAACCTTTTTCATTTGGTACTTTATAGTTTCATCTGGAGACTTTCGAGCAAGTATTATTCCAACAATCTCTATTTTAGTGATCGCTTGTCCGTGTGCTCTTGGCTTAGCAACTCCAACATCCATCATGGCTGGTTCTGGGCGTGCTGCCGAGATGGGGCTACTATTTAAAGGTGGGGAGCACCTAGAACTTACACAATCCGTCGATACTGTCGTCCTTGATAAAACTGGGACCGTTACAAAAGGGGAACCAATGATGACGGATTTTGTCGTAGAAGAAGGGTTTCAAGAAGATGATGTGTTGCAATTAATAGCAACAGCTGAAAATGAATCTGAACACCCACTAGCACGGGCGATTGTTCAAGGTGTAATAGAAAAAGGAATCGACTTGTTGCAAGTAGATGATTTTGAAGCTATACCTGGGCATGGTATTCAGGCAACGATAGCTGGACAGGAAATATTTGTTGGAACAAGAAAACTCATGGCCAACAAACAGATCGCATTACCGTCAAAAACAGAATCGAACATGGAAGTCTTTGAAAATGATGGAAAAACAGCAATGATTATCTCTGTATCCGGACAAGCAGCAGGAATCATCGCTGTGGCTGATACGATAAAAGAAACTTCCGTTGAAGCTGTTAAGAGAATGCATCAATTAGGACTCAATGTCATGATGTTAACGGGAGATAACGAACGAACAGCACAAAAGATTGCTGAGCAAGTCGATATTGACGAAGTGATAGCAGAAGTATTACCTGAACAAAAAAGTGATACCATCCGTATGCTCCAAAACAAAGGAAGAAAAGTAGCGATGGTGGGTGACGGGATCAATGATGCGCCAGCGTTAGCAATGGCAGATGTAGGAATGGCCATTGGTACAGGAACAGATATTGCTATTGAAGCAGCAGATATTACCCTTATGCGTGGAGATGTAAATAGTGTTGTTGATGCAATAATTATGAGTAAAAAGACGATGCGAAATATTAAAGAAAATTTATTTTTCGCCTTTGTTTATAATGCCATTGGTATTCCAATTGCTGCATTAGGATTCCTTGCACCTTGGGTTGCAGGAGCAGCTATGGCCTTCAGTTCAGTATCTGTAGTTTTAAACGCACTTCGTTTACAGAGAGTTTCTGTAGATAGAACCTAAAGGAGGTAGATGATAATGGATGAATTTTTACATGATGAGCCACGTGTACCTCGAACAGATGAAGAAAAAACAGCAATCATTCATCGCTTAAAGCGCATTGAAGGTCAGGTAAGAGGAATTCAAGGAATGGTTGAAAATGACCGATATTGTATGGATATTCTTGTGCAAATAAGTGCCATCCATGCGGCGCTAAAAAAAGTAGGTATGACCCTTACAGAAAGACATATGAAACATTGCCTCAAGGACGCAATAGATCATGGTGAAGGTGACATTGCCATTGACGAGTTAGTAGAAGTTTTAAAATACGTCTCAAAGTAGCAATTCAATAGAACATGTGTAATAAGGTAAATAAGCATACAACATGAGCGTTTTAGTAAATCTATGCATGAATGATAAGCTTGTTCATATATATGTAATAGGATAAATGTGGACAAGGGGGAAATGAGATGTTTCTAGGAATTCCTTGGTGGGTTTATATTTGTATTGCAAGTATCTTCTTTAGTGGATATATGGCCTTTCGCGCGATGGTAGCTGAAAGAGAATTGGAAAAACAGTTTATTGAACGGGAAGGAAAAGTGTACGTGGAACGGATGGAGGCAGAGAGAGCGTCTAAACAGCGAAGCCATTCACAAGAATAACAAAAACGGCATATCATCATATGCCGTTTTTTTATGTTAACCTAATACTTCAGGTTGTTCAAATAGATCTTTAAATTCTTCAATTTTAATGTCAATTTCAGCGTCATCTAAGATTTGTTGTATCTTTTCTTGAGCTTCTGCTTGGTCAACTTTCTCAGACTTCAATGTACGTGAGATTTCTTTCTTCATATCTTCAAGAGAAGCAAAGTCTTCTTTTTCACGACTATCTGTTACTTGAATAATATGGAAACCGAACTGACTTTCAACAGGTTCACTAATCTCATCTACATCTAGAGCATAAGCAGTATCAAGAAATTCAGGAACTAAATTACTATCTTTTGAAAAGTATCCAATATCTCCGCCTTCTTCAGCAGAAGAGTCTGTTGAGTTCTCTTTAGCAAGCTCTGCGAAATCTGCGCCATCATCTAATTGCTTTTTCAAGTCTTCAGCAAGTTCTGGATCTTCTACGAGAATATGGCGAGCTTCTTTTTCTACTTTAATATCATTGTAGTATTCTTCAACTTCTTCATCGGATATTTCGATGTCACTTGTAATAGCTTCTTCTTGGAGCATACTAACTTTAATCAGCTCTCTAAGTTCTTCCTCATCAGAAAATCCTTCCTGCATCATCCATAGTTCAAATTGATCTCCAAGTTGTTCTTTGAAATGATCAATCTCAGCATCTACTTCTTCATCACTAATTTCAAAGTTGCCACTTAAAACTTCAGTTGTGATAAGGTCGTATAAAACTTCCTCTCCGTAACGTTCCTTAAGTGCTTCATAAAAATCTTCTTTGCTAATATCTCCAGATTTTGTTTTTGCTACAACGTCTGGATCACTTGACTCTTTGTCCCCACCACAAGCGGCGAGAAGCAACATACTTGCTGAAATGGCAAATGCCATTGCTAATTTCTTCATTCATTACACTCCATTCATTTGGTACTTCTTATGTATGTCATCCATATATTGTACATGGTTTTTAATCAGATGTAAAAAAGAAATGCGCAGCTAGTTGTTGCAAAATAAGCCTCTGTTAAAAATCGTACATCATTCATACGTCATTGAAGTACATTAAATTCATATCTTCTCTACTCTAACAGAGATTTGTATATGTGAACAGAAAAAAGTTACTGAATTTCTATGTCTATGATGAATGTTATAGTCCTGACACATATTGTACATCGAAAATCGTATTTCATAATTGCCAAAAGTTGTTATAAAATTCACGATGTAATGTTAGGGAAAGAAAGGGGAATTATGAGCTGGTCTAATATGGCAAAGAGTATGTATGCAGTCCGTTCTTACAAAGAATAAAAATATAATAAAATGAAACAATCCAATTGACTCTATAGTTACTAGAGGGTTTATACTATAGAATAGTGTTTAGAGAATCGATTAATACTTGATCTATGTACATTAAATCAATTACTTACCTGATTAATGAAATATATATACTACTATAGCTAGAGGGAACTGAAGAAATGTAATCATACGTTCTTCGTATGAAAGAAAAGGAGTTTTACAAATGAAAAATTCTAATATGACATTAACGATTTTACTCATAAATTTATTTATTGCCTTTTTAGGAATCGGGCTTGTTATTCCTGTCCTTCCAACGTTAATGAATGAATTGCATATCACAGGGAAAGTACTTGGATATTTAGTGGCTGCTTTTGCACTAACCCAACTTGCTGTGTCGCCGTTTGCTGGTAAATTAGTCGATTCCATCGGACGAAAAAAGATGATTGTATTTGGGTTGTTCTTTTTTAGTTTTTCAGAATTATTATTTGCCATGGGAAATTCTTTATATGTGTTGTTTTTATCCCGCATGCTAGGTGGAGTAAGTGCAGCGTTTATTATGCCAGCCGTAACAGCATTTATTGCAGATATCACAACAATTGATGAACGTCCAAAGGCTCTTGGATATATGTCTGCATCTATATCAACAGGATTTATTATCGGTCCTGGGATTGGTGGATTTTTAGCTGAGTACGGAACAAGGGTACCGTTCTTTTTTGCAGCACTGATTGCTTGTATCGCTGCTATTTTATCCATCCTGTTATTACGTGAGCCAAATCGACCTGTGGAGGAAATTGAAGTTGTTCAGGTGAAAGGTATTAAACGAATCATATCACCATTGTATTTTACAGCTTTCATACTTATTTTTATTTCTGCATTTGGATTGGCATCTTTTGAGGCGATTTTCGGATTGTTTGTCGATCATAAATTTCAATTTACTCCTAAAGATATCGCTATTGCAATTACTGGTGGTGCTATGGTTGGGGCTTTTGCTCAAGTTGTATTATTTGATTGGTTAGCAAGACATTTAGGTGAGGTAAAATTGATCACATATTGTTTACTCGTTTCAGCTGTGCTCGTATTTGCTGTCACCGTAGCATTTTCATATATGAGTATATTAATTGTAACAATTATTGCATTTATCGGATTTGATCTTATGCGCCCGGCAGTTACATCTTATTTATCAAAGGTTGCAGGGAATGAACAAGGATTTGTCGGTGGGATGAACTCGATGTTTACTAGTATTGGGAATGTGTTTGGCCCTATTATTGGTGGAATGTTGTTTGATAAAAATGTTGATTTTCCATTTATATTTGCTGCGATTGTATTGACTGTCGGTACGATTCTCGCATTTCGCTGGAAAACTCCAGAACAATTGCAAGTGTAAAAGGGAGGAAACGCAATGAATGAAACATTATATGGCATTGGTGAGATGGCAAAAATATCGAATATTTCTATCCAGACGTTACGATATTATGATGAAATAGACCTGTTTAAGCCTGCTTATATTGATCCGCAAACAAATTATCGGTATTACCGGGATGCACAATTATATCAATTGGATTTAATTAAAGCGTTGAAATATGTGGGGACCTCTTTAAAAGATATCAAACGGGCTCAACATATGAATGTAGATGAGTTACTCGTCTTTTTGGATGAAAGAAGTCATGCCATCCAGGAACAAATTAATCACTTAACAAACATCCAACAAAATGTGGATCATGTAAAACAACGAATGGTTAAGCAATTAAATCATTCAATCTTTGGTGAAATCGTCTTTCGCTATGAAAAAGAGACACTTATTTTACAATCGGAAGCAACAGGGTTAAAGCCACTAGACATGCTAAATGCGTCTTATAGTGCTTTGAAACAAGTTGTTGAAACGGAAGAAGGGGCCATGCAAAATGGCTATGGCGCAATTATACCTTATCAGTTCTATGAAAAATTAGAAGATATTGAGTACACGCATATATTTACTCCCATTCTAATGGATAAACAAGCACGCATGTTGCCGGAAGGTATTCAAACATCAACAATCCCAAGTGGGCAATACATTTGTATATTGTTTTCTTTTGAGGAAGAAGTATATATTGATTATTATAAAAAACTTCTCAATTATATTGAAAAACACGACATTCAAGTCACTGGACCGATTTATGAAATTTTTCATCCTGCACATATGACTTCCCATGTTGAAGAGGCATATGTCGTTGAAATCAAGGTTAGGATCGCATAATAAACATTAAAAAAGGCTTTAAAGAGTGAATGTCCACTCTTTAAAGCCTTTTAAACAATTATTGTTTTACTTTATCTTCAAGTTCTTTCAAGCTTACTTCAATTTGTTCTAGATAATCATGAATGTTTTCCTGGTGTGGTTCAACAGCCACTTTCCATTCTTCAACAGACTTTTTCATTTCTTTAGTTAAGTTTTTAATGAGAGCTGTACCTTCTTTAGAAGTTTCAGCAATTTGATCTTTCAAAAGCACGCTATCTTGTGCAAGTTGAGAAATCATTTCTTTCCATTCATTTGTTTGAGTTTTCAAGTTTGTTCGTAACTCTTTTCCTGAAGATGGTGCTGCAAGCAGAGTTGCTGCTGCGCTAACAGTACCACCAACGACAAATCCGAGTACTAGTGATTTAACTTTCATAATACATCCTCCTTTAAGGATTGATCGATACTTGAACTTTTATAATGTGTAACACATTACATATGTATTGTTAAAAAAATCCTCTGACGAAAGAGTGCCAGAGGATTGTCATCATTTTACTTAAGATAAAGCAATTGGTTGTGAGCGTTTAAAAATCGACTGGACGACCGGATACAATACAACCATAATCATTGTATTCACGACAATCGCAGGTAAAACGTTCGCTATAAATAAAGCGATAAATCCAGCGCCAACATCTACTCCTACAATGAATAAAGCAATGGATAGGAATAGGGAACCACTAATTAATGTTCCAATTGCTGTAAGAACTGGTGCTCCAATTGCATGATTTACTCGGTCTTTTAAGAGTAAAAACAATCCGAAAAATACTATTGCTGTAATTGGTTTTTCGATAATGTTGGGAATTTGTCCTAATGGGAATCCCGTTGTAAGCGCAGAGACAAATCCTGTTGCTACTGCTAATACAACTACATACTTGATGCGTGGGAATAATACAATTCCTAGAAACATCATTGCTAAGGACATATCAGGCTTCATCCCAAAAAGAAACGGTGGAACAACTGCATGTAATGCAGCACCAATACCAACAAATAATGATAAAATAACTAACACCCTTGTATTCATTTGTAAACTCTCCTCTACTATTCTCTACTCTTTTTCCCAAACGTACACTATTTGTCGTTTGCGGAAACGTGTTTTTATTATAGCAAACTTTCATGTAAATAAAAAGGTTTATTTTTCAATGTGCTCATTGATGGAAGTAGCAATGGCTGCTAGTTCATCAGAAGTATATGCATCTTCATTCGTTTTCCAGATGGCATCAAAGCCTTCTCCTTCATCGTATTTCGGTAATAAGTGTAAATGCATATGGAAGACAGATTGACCTGCAATGGCCTCGTTATTGTTTAAGATGTTCATACCTTTAGCTTGGAAGGCTGTTTTAATGCCTTGAGCAATTTTGGGAACACGAGCATAAACAGAGGCAGCAAGCTCAGGACTCATTTCAAACACATCACGTGCATGTTCTTTTGGAATGATCAATGTATGCCCTTTGGATACTTGACTTAAATCTAAAAAGGCGTACACAACATCATCTTCATATACTTTTGCAGAAGGAATGTCTCCTTCGACAATTTTACAAAAAATACAGTCCTCATGTTTCATCTTATCCTGCTCCTTTTTATCATCATATATGTATATTACCATAGGATTGTGTTTGAACTAAAGGAAAGAAGTATGTGCATCGATAGAAGTACTGTTGAACTCGCTGACTGAAAAAAATCTTCGACAAAAAGATTGTTTATTTATTGGAAATATAAAATTTGTCGAAGGAATTGTAGAAGAAATGCTTTGGAAATGGAATTTAAAAATGCTATTATGACAAGGAAGGAAGAAGTGGGGGAGATAATCATGGCTTCGTTGTTACATATCGATCACTTAGTTGGTGGGTATACGCATAAAAATGTCTTGCATGGGATTTCTTTTGATGTACAACCAAGAGAAATTGTCGGATTGATTGGATTAAACGGTGCAGGTAAAAGTACAACTATTAAACATATTATTGGCCTCATGCAAGAAAAGCAAGGTTCCATCACAGTTCACGGGAAAACATTTTCAGAAGATCCTACCATCTATCGTGAAAGTATGGCTTACATTCCAGAGGTACCAATACTATATGATGAATTAACGCTATATGAGCATTTGGAATTAACAGCAATGGCTTATGGGTTGCCAGAAGATTTATTTAAAGAAAGATATCCAGTGTTATTAAAGGAATTTCATATGGAAAAACAGTTACACTGGTTTCCGGTGCACTTTTCCAAAGGAATGCGACAAAAAGTAATGATTATGTGTGCATTTTTGATTCAACCGGATCTATATGTAGTGGACGAGCCATTTGTCGGCCTTGACCCTCTTGGAATTCAATCTTATTTACAATTAATGAATGATATGCGGGATCAAGGAGCAGGAATTTTAATGTCGACACATATATTATCAACAGCTGAAAGATATTGTGACCGATTTGTAATTATTCATGAAGGGAAAATCCGAACACAAGGCACACTAGAGGAGTTGCGGGAGTCTTTTGAAATGAAGGATGCTACATTGGATGAGTTGTATATTCAATTAACAAAGGAAGATTCCAATGTTTAGTGCACAAAAGCTTTTTAAAGAGAGAATTGGTGCACATGTAAAAGAACTTAGTCGCTATGGAAGATATATTTTTAACGGTCATCTAGCTATTTTATTGCTATTTTTGATATCTGCCCTTGCAGTATTTTATCAACAATGGCTTGCCCAACTTTCACCCTCTTTTCCGTCTGAATGGATTGTCATTGGAACTTTTGGGGTATTAACTGTTTATAACCCTCTGCAATCATTGTTAAAAGAAGCAGATATTGTGTTTTTAATTGCTGCGGAAGAAAAAATGAGCACGTATTTTCGCAATACAATCGTGTACAGTTTTATAATCCAATTATATGTGGTCATTTTGGCAGCTGCAGCTTTAGGGCCTTTATATTTTCATGCATTTCCTCATAGAAATGGATGGGTATATATTGGAACGGTTTTTCTCTTAATTGTATGTAAAGGGTGGAATCTTCTCGCTAAATGGTGGATGTACCGGGTGCGTGATAAGTCTTTACGAATTCTAGATATGTGTATCCGATTGTTACTATCTACGTCGGTGATCATGTTCTTCACTCAGGAGCAAATGGTTTATGCTGCAATCGTTACGGGGATATATATTGCTTTATTTATTTATATTTATCGCTTTACACATAAAAGTTACGGAATTCCTTGGGATGAATTGATCCAACAAGATCGTCATCGAATGAATTCTTTTTATCGTTTTGCAAATTTATTTACAGATGTCCCACATTTAAAAAACAAATTAAAACAGCGGAAATGGATTGCACCAATCATGCGCAAGCGCGTTCCATACGGACAAGAACATTCCTATTCCTATGTATTTCGGTTGTCATTTTTGCGGAGCGGCGATTATGCAAGTATGTATATTCGTTTGTTGATAATGGGAAGCATTTTACTATTTCTCGTTCCAAATATGTGGCTAAAGGGGATATTTGGTCTCTTATTTATCTACATGAGTATGTTTCAGCTTATGCCATTATATAAACATTATCGAACGATGATTTGGATGGAATTATACCCCATCCAACAAAAGGATAAACAGCGCGCATTTTACTCACTGATGTATCAAGTTACTTGGCTACAAACAATTATTTACACCCTGTTATTTGTAGTGCAAAAGTTATTTATTATCGCAGGTGTCTTTTTCGTATGTGGTGTTGCTTTTATGTATATATTTAGTTTTGCATATATGCGCAAAAAAATAACGTAAAAAAACGATCCTAGTATCATTACGTGAGATACTAGGATCGTTTTTTTATTGTTCTTGGTAGTTCATATAAACTTCGTAAAGCATTTTTGCCGCAATAGGTAATGCCCGCTCATCAATATCAAATTTAGGATGGTGATGTGGATATACATGTCCCTCAAGTTGTGCTCCTGTAAAGAAATACGCACCTGGCTTTTCATTAATGAAATAAGAAAAGTCTTCTCCACCCATGACAGCAATGATCTCTTCAGCAGTGTCTACACTTTCCACTTCTTTACTTGCTTCAAGTACCCGAAGAGCTTCTTTAGCATGGTTTATCACCGGAGGGTATCCTTTATGATAGTCTAATGTATAACTAGCATCATGAGTTACACATATACCTTTAAGAATGCGTTCCATTTCTTCTATGACAAGGTCTTGAACATCTGTATCTAAGTAGCGAACAGTTCCACCGATTGTAGCTGTATCAGCGATAATATTAAAAGCGTTTCCTGCATTAAATGTACCAACCGTGACAACTGCTGTTTTAGCAGGATTTAAGCGTCTACTTACAATCTGTTGGAGCTGTGAAACAACGTCTGTTGCAATCACAATAGCGTCCTTTGTCTCGTGAGGAGAGGCACCATGCCCACCTTTTCCTTGAATCGTAATTTCAAAACGATCTGCACCAGCCATTAAAGCATCCTGAGATGTTTGGATGACTCCTACTTTTTTAGGAGCCCATAAATGGGTACCAAAGATAGCATCCACATTGTCTAACACTCCAGCTTCTACCATTGGTTTTGCACCACCAGGAGACAGTTCCTCGGCATGTTGATGTAAGAAAACAACTGTCCCTGGAATGGAGTCTTTGTTTTCTGTTAATACTTTGGCTAATACAAGTAGCGTTGCAGTATGACCATCATGTCCACACGCATGCATAACTCCGTCTACTGTTGATTTATATTCTACATCTTTTTCATCTTGAATTGGAAGAGCGTCAAAGTCGGCTCTAAGAGCAACTGTTTTTCCA
>DATGUV010000187.1:0-4054 GCA_035301025.1 Bacillota bacterium
TTATGTGAACAAGGTGGTATAATTATAGACAACCTTGTTTATTTGCATTTTGGAGCAATTTTTAACATAATAGATACAGTTTAATGGAATATAATGATAGTATTTATCCCGCATTAACGGGAGAGTCAATATCCCCCCTTCAATTTTATGAAGGGAATCAAGAAAATAAGTGTGGCGATAAACTGCTTGTATATCCCTTATTCTGTTCAACTAACATTCATTGGAGGATGAACAAACCCCCATTGAATGTAAGCTTCACTTTATGAATACTTAATTGTTCTATATACATGTAAGGTACATGTATATTAAGATAAAATTCATTCGGTTAAAATGTTTGTCCATTTTATGTATAATAGATGTAGTCTATTCATAGGCAGAGGAATTCAATCGTTCTCTTTAAAAACGAATGGTACATGTACAAGGACACATATTATTGAGCTATGATAAAAGGATGAGATTTGTGGAAACTTCTAGAATACCTGGATTTTATAAACATTCAGTAGAGGAACGTCGAGCGCTTATTGCTCGGATGCACCAGTTTTCAGATGAAGAGATGGAACAATTTTCTTCGGCTGTCTCTTTGCCTGTTGAAACGGCTGATAAAATGATAGAAAATGTCATTGGCACATTTGGTTTACCACTCGGCTTAGGACTGAACTTTTTGATTAATGATAAAGAATATGTCATTCCGATGGCTGTTGAAGAGGCTTCAATTGTCGCTTCAGCAAGTTATATTGCTAAAATTGTTCGGGATGCTGGTGGGTTTAAAACTGAGGCAACCGAACGTGTAATGATTGGTCAAATTCAAGTCGTCGGCTGTGAAGATTTTCATGCAGCGAAAGAGGCGATTGAATCCCAAAAAGATACCCTTATTCAAAAGGCGAATGATGCTTATCCAAGTATTGTGAAGCGTGGGGGTGGCGCAACAGATATTGATGTGCGCATATTAAATGAAGATGAAAAATCTACGTATAATCAAATGCTCATTGTTCACGTATATATTGATACACGTGACGCGATGGGGGCTAATATTATAAATACGATGGTAGAGTCACTGGCTCCTACTGTTGAGAGTATTACAAAAGGAAAAGTATATTTACGTATACTATCAAACTTAGCGGATCGTTGTTTGGCAAAAGCTACATGTGTGATTCCTCCTGCGTTACTTGCATCAGATGGATTTACTGGTGAGGAAGTAAGGGACGGGGTCATACATGCATATGAATTTGCAGCATCTGATCCTTACCGAGCAGTTACACATAATAAAGGAATTATGAATGGAATTGATCCAGTCGTGATTGCTACAGGAAATGACTGGCGTGCTGTTGAAGCAGGAGCACATGCATATGCAGCTCGAAACGGTACGTATGGGTCAATGACTACTTGGTCTGTTGACGAAGAAGGAAATTTAGTAGGAGAACTTGAACTCCCAATGTCCATTGGGACGGTTGGAGGAGCAAGTAGAGTACATCCAATATCAAAAATAGCGCATAAGCTATTAGATATCCAGTCAGCGAAAGAACTTGCTCAAGTGATTGTAGCAGTGGGATTAGCTCAAAATCTAGGAGCACTAAAGGCGTTAGCTACTGATGGCATTCAGAAAGGGCATATGGCTCTTCATTCAAGATCTGTTGCAGTTGCAGCTGGTGCTACAGGGGAGATGATTGATATCATTGCAAATCGAATGGTTGAAGAAAAAGAAATCCGTGTGGGTCGAGCAGAACAATTATTAGAAGAGGCTTTATCATGAGTGCAGAGAAAGTAACTGCAACGGAAAAAGTCGCTGTTGGTACTGCACAAAGTAAACTAATCTTAGTTGGGGAACATGCGGTTGTACACGGACAACCAGCTATTGCAATCCCTTTTCCACTCGTTGGAGTAGAATCAGTTGTTGAACATGTACCAGGAGCGGTTAAATTAGATAGCACATTTTATCACGGGCCGATTGAATCAGCTCCGGAATCTTTATCAGGGGTTGTTCATTGTATAACGGAGACGCTTGAATCATTGAATCTCCCGAATCAAGATTTGCTCATTCGAATTAATTCATCGATCCCGCCAGGAAAAGGTTTAGGGTCAAGTGCCTCTGTGGCTATAGCGGTGATTAAATCTCTATTTAAATATGCAGATGTACCGTATACAGAAGATGATTTACTTCGTCTGGCAAATGTTGCTGAAACATATGCTCATGGATCGCCAAGTGGAATTGATCCATTAACGATTACTTCAGAATGTCCGGTTTGGTTCGAGAAGGATCAACCGTTTGAATTGATTAAACCGAAGGAAGATTTTTATTTTATTGTGGCAGATTCTGGTCGTATGGCTGATACGAAATCGGCAATCGAATCTGTAACGGAGCTACTTAAATTAGCACCAAAGAAAATTCAAGAAAACATTGAACGTATTGGTGAAATTACGCATCAAGCTCGTTACGCGATTGAAAAGGCTGGTAAAAACTTGCTCGGTCAATTACTGAATGAAGCGCAAAAAGAATTGGAATCTCTTGGGGTAAGTGACGCAGGGTTAAATAGACTCATCTATTGTGCTTTGCATGAAGGTGCTCTAGGTGCGAAATTAACAGGTGGCGGAAACGGTGGGTGTATTGTAGCGTTAGCGCAAAACGAAATGCATTCGAAACAGCTGACGGAAAAGTTAAAGCGTCTTGGTGCTCAAGCAGTTTGGCCATTTGTGTTACGTCAAAAAAAGTAATGGAAAGTTGTGGGTTATTTGTACGTTAAAATAACCCCTTTTGTTTTGGGAAAAAACGGAGTCTTACGAGGGGCTAGTTTTAGATGTTCGTAAGGTGTAAGAAGCAGGATGTAAAGGAAGATTTGAATGAAAGCAACAGCGAAAGCTCATACGAATATTGCACTGATTAAATATTGGGGGAAGCGACATGATGCGTTGATTTTACCAACGAATAGTAGCCTCTCATTAACGTTAGACGGTTTTTATACAAAAACTTCTGTTCATTTTAAAAAGGAAATCACAGAAGATGTGTTTGTATTAGATGAAAAAGCAGTTACAGGGGTTGCTTATGATCGGGTGACTACCTTTCTAGATTTAATTCGTTCATTTGCTCGAGTAGATTTACATGCGGAAGTACATTCGACAAATGCGGTTCCAACAGCTGCTGGGTTTGCATCGTCTGCATCAGGATTTGCGGCGCTTGCTGCAGCTTCGACAAAGGCGCTTGACTTAGATGTGACACCTACAGATTTATCACGATTAACGCGCCAAGGTTCTGGTTCAGCATGTCGTTCGATTTATGGTGGATTTGTGCAGTGGGAAGAGGGCAGTCGTGAAGATGGACTTGATTCTTATGCGATTCCAATTGCTCCAAAGGAACATTGGGACGTACGTGTCGCTGCGGTTGTGTTAACAGCAAGGGAAAAAGATATTTCAAGTCGCGTTGGTATGAAGCGAACAGTGGATACCTCGGTATTTTACCAAGGTTGGTTAGATAGTGTCCCCCATGATTTGACAGAAATTAAAGATGGAATTGAGGCAAAAGATTTTGAAAAAGTAGGATCGATAGCCGAGGCGAATTGTTTGAAGATGCATGCGACAACATTAGGGGCAACTCCGCCATTTACATATTGGCATGACACGACGATGGCGGTTATGCAAACTGTACAAGAACTAAGAGAACAGGGAGTCCCTGCATATTTTACGATTGATGCAGGACCAAATGTAAAAGTGCTTTATTTACCAGAACATGAAGAGAAGGTACAAGAAACACTTCGTTCTACACCTGGGGTTACGGATGTAATTTTAAGCCGTGCAGGTGGCGGAATATCGTACGTATAGGGGTTGAAGACATATTGCTAGGGACACCAATAACGATTAAAGTACCTGGGAAATTAATGATTGCCGGAGAATATGCGGTACTTGAAAAACATCATACATTAGTAGCTATGGCGGTAGACCGATTTGTATATGCGACGATTCATCTCTTTGATGAACAGAAGCTGGAATTGGAAAACTTAGATTTACACAACATTTCCTGGAAGTTTCAAACGGGTGATGTGGCGTTTGACGATGAGGATAAAAG
>DATGUV010000188.1:0-9008 GCA_035301025.1 Bacillota bacterium
ACCGTTAACAGGAGAAGATATCGGACCAGAATCCCGTATCTTTTTCGAGTTCAAAAGATGTTTCTTTTGCAAAGAGGTGGCACCGCGAATATGTTACGCCCTCTATCCTTCATTAGGAGGATAGAGGGCGTTTTTTATCACTCATAAACGTGCAATCCTATCCACCACCACAATTTTCAGCAGGAGGACAAGAAAATAAGTGTGGGATAAACTGCTCATAAATCCCTGATTCTCTTTTCACCGACAGGATGTAGTTCACAAAGGAGTTGTCACAGGACGTGACGATCTTATCCTTTATTACCAACGAAAACCCACTGAATGAAGTTTCACTTTATATAAAGGAGAAGATAATATGCACACAAATCAAGTAAGGCAAGTGAAGGTTTATCACAAGCAAGAAGAAGCTGGTAGTCGTACTCCAATCGATCTTTTTAAAGGGTTAAAAGGAAATCAGAAATCCATGCTTGAAAGTTCCTTTTCACAGGATGAAAGAGGTATGTATTCATTTATCGGCACAGATCCAGTTCTTGATATTGCCAGTGATGACCAACAAACAAAGGTCCACAACACACGCACGAATGAGCAATGTACCTATGAAGGTGACGCATTGGATTTCATTAAGGATTTTCAAGATCCTGTTGACTTCCCACTAGATCTTCCTTTTTACGGTGGGTGGATAGGTTATGTTGGATATGATGCGATTCGTTCCTACGTTCATATTGGGAAGCGAAAAGAACATCCGCTACACATGCCAGATATACATCTCTTACTCTATGACACAGTAATCATTTTTGACCACCAGGCACAAATCATTCATTATGTCGCAATTGCTTTTCATCAAGAAAATATGGACACTTTGAAAAATCGGGTAGAGAATTTGATACAAACATCTAATGCAGAAACGTCTCTACAGACTACAACACCTACTCTTCATTTTAAGGAAATGGAACATAAGGAATTGTTTTTACAACAAGTGAAAGATGCTCAACAAGTTATGGCCGAAGAAGGATTGGAGCAAGTTGTATTATCTAAAAGATTTGTCGCCTCAGGAGTAGAGAATCCATTAACTGTTTATGAAAAATTAAGAGATTCTAATCCATCTCCATACATGTTTCACTTGGAGTTTGGCCCGTATACATTACTAGGTACATCTCCAGAAAGTGTTGTTCAAATTACAGGAGATCAAGTATTAACAAACCCGATAGCAGGCACAAGCCCTCGCGGAGAATCATTAGAGGAAGATTATCGTTTGCAACAGGAATTACTAACAAATGAAAAAGAAATGGCTGAGCATAGGATGCTTTTAGAAGCGAGTAAACAAGAAATGCATAGCATTTGTGAACATGGGACCATCACCATACCAGTCTGTTCTTCAGTTGAAATGTTTGAATATGTCATGCATATCGTTTCTAACGTACAGGGAACTTTAAAAGAGGATTTTACTAGCATGGATGCGTTAATGCAACTATTGCCAGCTGGAACGGTTTCAGGAACTCCTAAAACGGAAGCCATGCGGTTAATCAATGCTTATGAAAGCACTTCACGTGGAGCATATGGTGGAACTGTTGGCTATATAAATGCCAATTTTGATATGAACATGGCACTGGCGATTCGGTGTATGACTGTTAAAGATAAACGTGCATACATACAAGCTGGAGCAGGCATTATTCCCGCTTCTATCCCTGAAAAGGAATATGAAGAAATCCATCATAAATTGCGTTCTCTAACATCTGTGAATGATGTGCTTTAAGGAATAGACATCTTTCATATCCAATTATAAAAACGATACAGAAAGGGAGATTTTGATGAGGTATTTTACTCGAAAAGTTTTGGAAAATAAACATTTAACAATCGATGAAATGAAACAAGCAGCAACGTTATGTCTTGCACCTGAAACATCGGATATTGCTGTGACAGCTTTTTTAACAGCTTTGCGTTCAAAAGGGGAAACAGCCGAGGAATTAGCTGGAATGGCAACTGTTATTCGAGATCAATCTACCTATTCCTCCTTGATGTTGCCAGAAGTAATGGACAATTGCGGGACAGGAGGAGACCACTCCAACAGCTTCAATATCAGTACAACGGCAGCCTTTATATTAGCAGCTTCTGGAGTCAATGTAGCAAAACATGGAAATCGAAATATTTCTAGCATGACTGGAAGTGCTGATGTACTGGAATATTTAGGAATCCCTCTGCAAGCTGAGCCTGAAGAAGTATCTCAATCGATTCATGATCATTCCATTGCATTTTTATATGCTCCACATGTGCATCCCTCTTTAGGGAAATTACGGAATGTTCGGACACATATTGGGTTACCAACAATCTTTAATACGATCGGTCCGTTAACAAATCCTGCAGACTTACATGCACAAATGATTGGTGTATATGCAAAAGAGCAAATGAGACCACTAGCTGAAGCATTAATTCAACTAGGAAGAAAACGTGCTCTCATTGTTCACGGAGCAGGTGGAATGGACGAAGCTTCTCTGGCGGGCTCAAATGATTGTTTACTCGTTGATCATGGAACTGTGACATCTTTTTCAATTCATCCTGGCGACGTACACTTACCTGTAGCCCCGATTGAGGCAATTAGAGGTGGAGACGCTGCAAAAAACGCACATATTTTATTAAACATTTTACGAGGAGAAGAAAGCCCTTATGCAGATACCGCCATGTTAAACGCAGCATTAGGATTGTTTGCCTATGGAATTGTCGAGGACGTGCAAGAAGGACTAAGGAGAGCTAGAAACAGCATTGCATCACAAAAAGCACTACACATCTTACAGCAAATGGTTCAAAACAACACGCAAGTAAAGGAAGGAATCTAACATGTCTATTTTAGAGCGCATTCTTGAGGTAAAGAAAAAAGAAGTGCACCAGTTAAAAAATCATCAAGTGCCTTTTCAACGTCCTTTAAAGGAAAAAGTGCGATTTAGCCAACGGGTACAAGAAGATACACATATGTCCTGCATTGCAGAAATCAAGCGCGCCTCCCCTTCTAAGGGTATATTAAACGAACACGTGGATCCAGTGAAACAGGCAATCATCTATGAGGAAAATGGTGCCCAAGCAATTTCTGTTTTAACCGATGACACATTTTTTGGAGGATCCTTTTCTGATTTACAAGCAGTAAGCGAGGCTGTTTCGATTCCCGTTCTTTGTAAAGATTTCATTATTGATGAAGTCCAAATCGATTGCGCCATAGAACATGGTGCTTCATTGATTTTACTCATTGTCGCCGCCTTAAGCAATGAGGAATTACTTCATCTTTACTCCTATGCAACGAATCGGAAAATTGAGGTGTTATGTGAAGTCCACAATATAGAAGAATACGAACGCGCAAAAGAGATTGGATGTAAAATAATTGGAATTAACAATCGGGATTTACATACCTTTCATGTCGATATAACGACGACAAAACAAATTGCAGACTTGGACGCTGGTAACACTCCTATTCTTGTCAGTGAAAGTGGAATACAACAAGCGTCAGATGTTCAGTTTGTTCAACAAGCTGGTGCTTCTGCTATTTTAGTCGGTGAAGCTCTCATGTGTTCCACGGATATTCCGGGTATGTTTGCAGAGCTACGAATAAAACATTCCCTACCGAGTAGGGAGGTGTAAATCATTGAACGTAAAATATGTGGGATTACAACGAAGGAACACGCTATCGTTGCAGCAGAACATGGAGCAACGATGATTGGCTTTGTGTTCGCACCAAGTACACGCAAGATTACGATTCAACAAGCAAAAGAGATTACAAGATTACTCCCTTCATCCATTGAAAAAGTCGGAGTATTCGTGCAACCGAACCTAACGTACATTCATTCCGTTGCCCAAGAAGTTGGCCTTACAATGATTCAACTACACGGAGAAGCTGCTAATCTTGCAACAAAATCATTGAACTATCCAGTTATTCGCAGTCTTTCTAGTGATATGATCAACAACTATGATTTTTCTTTTGATCCACCTACCTATTACTTAATCGACAGTCCTCCAGGAAAGTATGAAGGAGGTAGTGGAATTTCCTTTGATTGGAATATGCTTCAAAAAACTGAGATAGCTCTACCACCATTCATACTTGCAGGTGGTCTTCATCAAGATAACGTTGCACAAGCGATCCAACAAACAGCTTGCATCGGAGTTGATGTTTCTTCTGGAGTGGAAACAAATGGAGAAAAAGACACACAGAAAATAATGACATTTTTACAAGAGGCGAAAGGAGCTAGACAATGAACAATCAACACGTTCCAAACGAGAAAGGTAAATTTGGTGAATTTGGCGGAAAATTTGTTCCAGAAATTTTGATTCCTGCACTTAAGGAGCTAGAAGAAGCCTATGAAGATGCAAAACAAGATCCATTATTCATCCATGAGAAAGAAGCATATATGAAACATTACGTAGGTAGAGAAACTCCACTATATGAAGCAAAAAGACTCACTGAAGAAATTGGTGGAGCACGTATGTATTTAAAGCGAGAAGATTTAAACCATACAGGTGCACATAAAATAAACAATGCTCTTGGACAAGCATTGTTAGCGAAACGAATGAAAAAAACCAAAATTGTTGCTGAAACCGGTGCTGGTCAACATGGTGTCGCCACGGCAACTGCTTGTGCCCTTCTTGGACTAGACTGTACGATTTTCATGGGTGAAAAAGATATGCACCGACAACAGCAAAATGTCTTTCGTATGGAATTGTTAGGTGCTCACGTGCACCCAGTTACAAGCGGAAGCAAAACATTGAAAGAGGCTGTAAATGATGCGCTAAGGTATTGGGTCACACATGTAGAACACGTTCATTACATTTTAGGATCTGTCGTTGGACCTCATCCATTCCCTAAAATCGTCCGTGACTTCCAATCCGTTATTGGCATCGAAACACGTGAGCAAATCCTTGCACAAACAAGTACGTTACCTGAAGCTGTTGTTGCATGTATCGGCGGTGGAAGTAATGCCATTGGAATGTTTCATCCATTCATCCAAGATGAACATGTGAAATTATATGGAGTGGAAGCTGGTGGTAAAAGCTTACAAAAGGGAAACCATGCTGCAGCACTTTCAAAAGGAACTCCAGGGATTTTACATGGAACAAAGACATATCTTCTTCAAGATGAACATGGGCAGATTATCGATACCAATTCTATTTCCGCCGGACTGGATTATCCTGGAGTAGGTCCGGAACATAGTTATTTATTTGCTCAAGGAAGAATTACGTATCCTACCATTACAGATGATGAAGCTTTAGACGCTTTTCATTTGTTGGCTCAAAAAGAAGGCATTCTACCTGCCCTTGAAAGTGCTCATGCACTAGGATTTGCTTTGAAACTTGCGAAGAATATGCAAAAGGATGAACGGATTATCGTTTGTTTATCAGGACGAGGGGATAAAGACGTTCCACAAATACAGGCTGGATTACACGGAGGTTCATTATGAAACATATAGACGAGCATTTTGCGAATATTCAACAACAGCAGAAACAGCTTTTCGTTCCTTATATCATGGCTGGAGATGGAGGAATTGATAAACTGAATGACCAGTTAGACTTATTAGAAGCGTGTGGGGCTTCGGCGATTGAAGTTGGCATTCCTTTTTCAGATCCTGTAGCAGACGGGGAAACTATTCAAAAAGCAGGAATGCGAAGTTTGGCTGCAGGAACATCTATTTCAAACGTCTTTGAACAACTCAACAAACGCAAAAATACTAGAAACGTTCCTATACTACTCATGCTGTACGTAAATATTATCTACGTCTATGGTGTAGAGAACTTTGCGAAAAAATGTGCAGAAACTGGTGTAGGAGCCATCATTGTTCCAGATGTACCTTTAGAAGAAGAACCATTATTAACAACATCACTCAAAACACATGGTATTCATTTGATTCGCTTAATACCTATCACCGCTACAAAGGAACGGATCCAGCAGTTAACAACGGGTGCTAAAGGATTCATATATGCGATTTCAGATACTGGTACAACAGGTGCAAGATCCAAGCAACACGAGCACCTCCACTCATTTTTGCAAACCGTTAACAAGTATAGTTCCATTCCTGTGTTGGTTGGCTTTGGCATTTCAACCAAAGAACACGTACAAGCGCTAAGGCCATATTGTGACGGGGTCATTGTTGGAAGTGCCATTGTGGATCATCTTTATCATGGGCACGTGGAAAAAATTAAAGAACTTATGGAAGAGAATTGACAATCGTATAATTGTATACACAAAAAAGCACACATAACTATATGTGCGCTTTTTTGAGCGATAAGTGATGTTTTATTCTGTGCCGCGAATTTCTTTTAAGTAGTTATAAATGGTAAATCTGGAAACATCCATTTTACTTGAAATGATTGGAATACTTTTATGAATGGAGAAGGCTCCCTTTTCATCTAAATAAGCAACAAGACGAACCCGTTCTTGCTTATGCATTAACGGAACTGGTTTACCAATACGTGCAACTGCTTGACTATATAAATCTTCTAATATGTAGTCAACACTGTTTTGACGTTCAATGGCTTCACTTAAATTATCTCCGACTTTCATCATATCCCCTAAGATGGAGTGTGCAATAGAAATATTCGTATAATCAAAATTAATTCCTAATGCATAATGATAGTCTTCACCTTTTGCGTGGAATGTAGAGCTTTTTAGTAAATGACTATGTTTAGATGTACCCTTACAATTCACTAAGTCACTGCCTTTAAAAAACTTCTCTACATCCTTCGTCCCAAGGATTTTAAGCGGCTCACCAATTTCTCGTTGAGTAACGTGTTTATTTGCTATATAAATGATTGATGATTCAAAGTTTTTCATGTCATGAACGACAACTTCACAATTCTCACCAAACATCTCAGCAATTCCATCACTTATTCGCTTTAGAAAATCTAATGCTTCTTCCTTATTCACTTAAATCCCCCCACATCCTATATTCTTTTTCACTATTTATTTCCATGTATGTTTATTCTAAGAGGGAAACTCCATCTAGGTTACCGCTATTATAATATATTAAACGAAATAAAACTATAAATATATACAATTCTCAACATATTTTATTAAAATGTTGCATAGTAAAATGTATTTTCATAATTATCCGAATCAGTTTGTTTAATACAATAGGTCGTCTAGAATGAATTAACGGAACTACATGTCGTAGTGAGGTAGCTATTTTGGATCATTATGAAATTCATTCAGATCGTAAAACTTTCAAAGGCTCCAAGCAATTCGAAAAGGTGTATCAGCCAAACATGGTATACTACATGCATATATACTATTAGAAATGAGGATGATTATGAAATCATTTACACATTTGAAAACACTTGTAGAAGTAGACCAATTTACAGCGAAACATACATTATCTTTCCTATACATTTCTCAGCAAAACTGTTCTGTTTGTCATGGGCTACTTCCTCAGGTGGAACGACTACTAACCAGGTTTCCACATATTGAAACAGCTTATATCGAAACCAATGAATTACCCGCTATTGCTGGTCACTTTTCTATTTTCACCGTGCCCGTTTTATTGTTATTTGTAGAAGGAAAAGAATATATCCGTGAAGCACGAATTGTTCATATGGATCTTTTGGAAGAAAAAATCTCCACGATTTATGAACATTTCTATACGGATTAGTTTATTCAATTTTATGAATAATGACGTTTTCTCCATTCGATAGTGAACGATCTGCTATAACTTCTCCATAGTAGATCCATTCTCCTGTCGGAACGTAAAATACATGTAGTTCTCCGATGTTTTTCCCGTAGGATTCCTCAGACACGTACACATATAGATGTTCTTTAATAAAAGATGTTGTATACATGTTTGGCTTCCGGTTGATTGGAACAGTTATTGGCTCGGTTTGTTCATCGCTCCCTAACTTCCATTCAATGATTTCCAATTCGTCACCATTTTCTTGAATCATATATACATCACTATTGTCCTCATAGGAAATAATTTGCGCCCCATCTTTGACATCTCTAGGAATTTTATATGTTTCTAACCCTTTTGTCCTAAAATCATAAGCAATAAATTCATAATCCACTTCATTACTTTTTATCACCTTTTGGTCATTTTCTATTTCAATTCCTGCATCATTCACTCTTCTTAGCAGCAGCATACGTTGATCTGCTATAATTGAATGGTTCCTTTTAATCGAAGTCACTTGAATTTCTTCACCAGGATTTTCTTGTTCCCATGTATAAATAACGTCAGAATTTGTCAGTTTCCCCCGATCAAGTTGAATCGTATAGACCCGTAATTCAAATAAAGTTGAACCATCATTGCTTTCCCGCAAATGATTGGTAACCAAATAAAGTCGTTCTCCTACCGTGTACATATCCTCTAAAGAAAGGAAGGAATCTTGATCTGATTGTGGAACATCGATATGGAAACGGGCATCTTTATGTAATTCTTTATGAAGGACAGATAAATCAAAAGAAACGTGTGATGAGGTACTCGCGCTGGATTTCCCCCAATTCACTTCAGCTTGCACAATATAAAAATCACTTTCTGAAAATGTGGATACATCATTGTTCTTCCCCCGCATATAAGATGGATACAATTGCTTCAATCGCTCCAATTCTGCATACCGATAAAACCCACTTAATCGTTCTAAATAAGGCATTTGTTGTACGTACATTGTTTCTTTTCCGTTTAACGAAAATAAATGAGTAGACGCATTCGTTTCATAATCCCCATACAAATGGAGCATTTGTACAGAATCAAAGGACCCTTTTTCCGTAGTTAATGTAAAGGAAGGATATGTTTCTACTTCATTTGCAACGTCCATATAATATATAACAAATATGCCTATGATACATACGACCATTGTTGTTACTTTCCAATGTTTAACCATCCTTCATACCCCTCCTTTTATACATGTATGCTCTCATTTAACAAGCGAACACTCATGCGAATGGACACATAACCTACAAGAATAAATAAACCAACTTGAATCCAAAACATCTCTGCAGGATACACATAAGAGCGCTGTAATATCATTTCAACAATGGACGGTAGGGCGAT
>DATGUV010000189.1:0-2351 GCA_035301025.1 Bacillota bacterium
GGAAATTTTAATTCCTTTTATGAAATTAAGTAATAATGGACATGGGGAAATGTTTGTGAAAGAACTTGGAAAAATCAATCAAGGAATTGGTGGATGGGAAGAGGGACTTGAAGAGGTAATGAAAGCTTTGCGACCATTTGGAATCACACAAGAAAATGCAGATGTAAGAGATGGATCTGGATTATCACATGCGACAACAATATCTGCAGAAGCCTTTACGAACTTCTTATACCATATTCAGTCTGCAGAATGGTTCCCAAGTTTTTATGAATCATTGCCTATTGCTGGTGAAGCGGATCGCATGATTGGAGGTACGTTACATGAACGCATGGAAGGTATTGATGTACATGCTAAAACAGGTACAATCGATGGTGTGAGTACATTATCAGGTTATGTAACAACCGCTAATAGGAAGAAATATATTGTCTCTATTTTATTAAACAATGTTCATGGCGACCAAGATGAAACCATTAAAGAAGTAGAAGATGAAATCATACGTATGTTAGACAACGCTTAAGGGAGGAGTACACATATGACTACACTTATGAAAAAGACAGCAATCGTAACAGGTGCTAGTACAGGAATTGGTTCTGCAATTGCTACACATCTTGCTATGGAAGGTGTGGATGTTTGCTTATTAGCGCGAAACGAAGAAAAGTTAAAAGAAAAAGAAATTGAAATAAAAAAAGTTGCTAAAGGAAACATCCTTACAATTTCGGCAGATGTTTCTAACCGAGAAGACGTGCAAATGGCTATTAAAGAAACAGAAGAAAAATTGGGGACAATTGATTTCTATATTAATAATGCAGGACAAATGCTGAATGGAATTGTCACTGAAGGTCAAGTAGAAGATTGGGAAAAAATGATTGATGTAAATATTAAAGGAATTTTATATGGAATTCACGAAGTATTACCAACAATGAAAAAGCAATCTTTTGGCCATATTGTAAACATAGCAAGTGTATCAGGACTTGAAGTAACCAAAAATAGTACGGTATACAGTGCAACTAAATTTGCAGTTCGAGCGATTTCCATGGGACTTGAAAAGGAATTAGCACGAACAGGCGTAAGAGTGACAAATATTTCTCCTGGCATGGTACAAACTGATTTAACAGCTTCATATGTAGAAAAAGATGCTCATGCACACCAAAGGGAGAGAGTACCCCTACAAACAGAAGATATCGCTCGAGCAGTGATTTATGCACTATCTCAGCCAACATATGTCAATGTAAATGAAATTACTGTTCGCCCTGTATAAAGAAAAACAGAATAGTTTTCATGCTGGATATTTGTTATGATAACATCATGATCCTTCATTGAAGAAAGTAGGAAAGGAGAAACGTTTATGATTTCCATGGAATTACTAATTGTACTCATTATCATAACACTCGTTGCCATAGTTATAACATATCGTATTTTAAAAGGAATGGAAAAACAAATGAAGTCTTACGAGGATGAGGGCGTGACCGTTGAAGAAGAGCGTGAGCGATCACTCCGTTACGAAACCGAATCGTTTAAGAAACACCTTCCTATACAAATTTTTCTCTATATTTTATTATTCATTATAACAGTGATTGGTTTTGTAATCTTTTTATTGTAAAGACTTTTAAAAACTAACGTACATTAGTGAATTTTATAATACTTATTTTATGCCATTTCACTACAACATGTAGTTCCTTTGGAGCTTTCGAAACTACATGTTGTAGTGACATAGCTGATTTTGGTCATGATGAAATTCATTCACATGAATGAATTTCATCATACGTATATTATGCTACGTCAATACGACATGTAGTTCCACTAGACCAGTTGAAACTCCATGTCGCATTGAAAGAGCTAGCGTTGGTCATTATGAAATTCACTCTAGTTCATAATATTTTACCATGTACCTAGTTGTATGAAACAAGGAGGAGCAAAAGTTGTCAGAAAAGTATGTAAAAGTGTGGGATTTAGAAAGCATCTTTCCAGGTGGGGGAGACGGAGAAAAGTTTCAAGAGTTTTTAGTAGATATTGAACAAGAAACAAATATGTTTGCCGATTTGGTAGCTCACTTTGATCCAACAGTTGTTGAAAAGTCAAGTGGTAGCCATTTAGAAAAGATTATTCAAACATATGAAGAATTACAAGTAAAATCACGTGAGGCCTCAGCATATATTAGTTGTTTACATGCACAAAATACAAAAGATACTACAGCACAAATGCTTGTAGGAAAAAGAAGTACTATGCAAGCACATATTGCAGCAGTAAAAACAAAACTTGATCAACAATTAGCATTGATTTCTGACGATACTTGGGAGGAGTGTTTGCAAACAGAAGCTCTCCAACCTATTGCATTCGTATTAAATGAATAT
>DATGUV010000190.1:0-21912 GCA_035301025.1 Bacillota bacterium
ACCGAAATCGATTTTAATTAGATGATTAGGCGTAACCAAAGCAGTTCCGGACCCGAAGTTGAATTTAATTAGACGATTATCGCAAATCAAAGCAGTTCCGGACCTGATCTCGAATTTAATTAGATGATTAGGCGTAACCAAAGCAGTTCCGGCCCCGAAATCGAATTTAATTAGACGATTAGGCGTAATCAAAGCAGTTCCGTCACCGAAATCGAATTTAATTAGATGATTAGACGTAATCAAAGCAGTTCCGGACCCGATCTCGAATTTAATTAGACGATTAGGCGTAATCAAAGCAGTTCCGTCTCAAATTAGCGATTTACTTTGACGATTAAGGCGAAACCTCCTAGTTCCAGCTCATATCAACGACTTACTTTGACGCTTCTAACCAATCATCCGCACCTAGCCACCGTCAAGAAAATCATCGAGGAACCCTCTGTAAGATTATGAAAATGTTTGAAACCAACGCCTCCATCTGTTGAAGAATATCTAAACCTGGTCCATATTGAAGGGGAATCAAGTTCCTTTTCCTTCAAGTTCAACAAGTCATCCGCATATAATAAAAACATATAAAGCTACAACCGACGAAATAATTGTATGTGGCGTAATTAAGCATACAGAAGATCATTGGGGTATAGGCATAGGATTTTATTTCCCGGGAAATAATTCGACAGAATGAGCGCAATGTACCCTTGGGTTGTATGGTATACTATTTGCAACAATGAATTTCATAATCCGTATGTTATGCTATGTTCATGTAGCTTGTATTTCCGTTTGTCTCAGGATGTCTTCGACTAGCTTCTATCCGTAATTATGAAACTCACTCGAATGTGTAAAGAAGGGCGTTTATCATGACTGAAAAACATACAGATCAAGTAATGAAAGGTGCGCTCATATTAACGGTAGCAGGCATTTTAAGTAAAGTATTAAGTGCGAGTTATCGTGTTCCACTGCAAAACTTAACGGGTGATATTGGATTTTATACATATCAACAAATTTATCCCATTCTCGGAATCGCGTTAATGATGGCTTTATATGGATTTCCTTCCGCCATCTCGATTGCTCGCGCACATATGGATTTACAAAATATCCCTGTCACTGTCCGGTCGTTTATGATGCCTATTGGACTAATTGTACTCGCAATCTGTAGCTTGTTTTTTATGGGTCTACTCATTTTTGGAGACAATCTAGCTCAATTGGTAGGAGATTATCGATTAACAGGCCCCTATCAACTAGCAGGTGTAGTCTTTCTATTTATTCCATTTACCTCCATGTTTCGAGGTTATTTCCAGGGAAATAATATAATGCATCCAACAGCTTATTCCCAAATCGGTGAGCAAGTTGTTCGAGTCGTCATTATTATTGTAGGAGCGTATGCTACATACGTTGGATGGATTCAAGTAGATACGATTGGATATGTAGCCGTATTAGCAACCATTTGCGGAGGAATAACTGCCATCTGTATTGGATGCTACTATTTTCAAAAAGAGTCATTTCCTAAAGAAAGACAACAAACGAATATCCAGTGGGGTTTTTATATAAAAACGATTATTTTGTTTGGACTCGTAGCATCATTGAATCATATGATGTTGCTCATGTTGCAGTTCGTGGACACACTTACACTCGTTCCTCAACTAGAAAATTATGGACTCCCAAAAGAGGATGCTATGCGAATGAAAGGAATATTTGATCGGGGCCAACCGTTGATTCAATTCGGGACAGTGTTAGGATCTTCCTTTGCTTTAGCTCTACTTCCAGCAATGTCTACGGCTACTTGGAAGAAGAAAGCTGACAATCTACAAGAACATATATCAACTGCCTATGCTTGTAGTATTTATATTGCTACTGGGGCAACCATTGGATTGTTTATGTTATTTCCACAAGTAAATACATTGTTGTTTACAGATTCCTCTGGAACAAGTGCATTGCGTGTGCTCGTGTTGGCGATTATTTTAAGTTCCTCAGCAATCACCTTAATAGCCATTTTGCAAGGAGCTGGGAAAACGATTGAAACCGCTCTTGCTATTGGGTGTATGTGTATGATTAAATGGTTCTTAAATATGTGGCTTGTCCCATTATGGGGGATTACAGGTAGCGCATGGGCGTCTGTAGGAAGCGTATCAATTGTGTGTGTATATTTGCTTTTACGAATGAGGAAAACATATGGAACGATTGTGAAGATTCCTATTGTGAAATTACGCGGACTATTATTTGCAAGTTTGCTTATGGGAGCATTTTTGTACGTCACTCAAATTGGATTTTCTCTTATCTCCTCCCCAAGCAGATGGATGCATCTCCTATATATTACGTGTGCCGTTAGTATAGGAGGATATATATACATGTGGGCGTGCATCAGGTTCCAATTGATTACGAAAGACATGATTAAAGTATTTCCGGGCTCGACGATGATTCAAAAACTATATCGTTTGTAAGGAGTGAGGCATCTTGGTGCATCAAATAGAAGTGATTGGTCTAGGATCCGGCACGATTGACCAATTGCCATATGGAATCTATAAAAAAATGACAGAAGCTAGTGAAACTGTATATACTCGAACAATGGATCATCCTGTGATTAAAACGTTGCAAGAAGAAGGCGTGAAATTCCATTCATTTGATCGTGTGTATGAAAAACATGATCAGTTCGGGGAAGTGTATGAGGAAATTGTCGACGAGTTAGTACAAGCTGCAGAGACAGACCCGATTATTTATACAGTCCCAGGCCACCCAATGGTTGCGGAGAAAACAGTTGAATTGTTGCTTGAGAGACTAGGAGTAAAGGTGCATATTTCAGGAGGAAAAAGTTTTTTAGATGATGTGTTTACAGCGGTACATATGGATCCAATAGATGGATTCCAATTCATTGACGCAACTGCATTTGACCCCTCAGACGTTACATATCGACAGCATACAATTTTTTGCCAAGTGTATGACCAAATGGTTGCTTCAAACGTGAAACTAACATTATTAGAAGATTTACCACCATCTTTTGAGGTAGCAATCATTGACCGAGCAGGAACGCCTGAGGAAGTCGTGCGTTATCTCCCGATTGAAGAATTAGACCGGGAAGTGTGGCAAAGTAATTTAATGGTCGTGTACGTGCCACCTGTAGACGATGCACTGCTTCACCATCAATGGAACACACTCCGAGATGTCATTGCGATCTTAAGAGGGCCAGATGGTTGTCCGTGGGATCAAAAACAAACCCATGAATCTTTGAGAAAATATGCACTTGAGGAAGTGTATGAATTAATCGAAGCGATTGATGCAGGGGATGACGACGCTATTATTGCAGAACTTGGAGACGTTCTCTTACAAGTTATGCTGCATAGTCAAATTGGGGAAGACAATGGGTATTTCACGATTAACGATGTTATTAAGTCTACTACAGATAAAATGATTCGCCGTCATCCCCATGTGTTCGGGGGTGCCATATTTTCTTCTGAGGAAGAATTGAAACAAGCGTGGGAAATGATTAAGCAACAAGAAAAGGGAGCAGCGTCAATAGAACAATGTTTTTTTGCTTCCATCCCAAAAAACAGTCCTGCCCTTATGCGCTCAGAAGATATTCAAAGAAAAGCAGTTGCTGTAGGTTTCGATTGGGAACACGTTGATCACGTGTGGGAAAAATTAACAGAAGAACTAGGAGAAGTGAAAGAAGCTATTGCTGAGGGAACGAAAGAAGAGATCGAAGACGAGTTTGGGGATGTGTTTTTTGTACTCGTAAATATTGCTAGGTATTATCACGTACATGCTGAATTAGCACTGCACCATGCAAATGAGAAATTTATGACTCGTTTTTCATATGTGGAGGAACAACTTCGCATGCAAGGAAAAGGCGTAACAGATGCGGGAGATGATGAAGTGCATGGCTTATGGGAAGAAGCAAAAGAAAGGACGAAAAAACAATGAGACTTGATAAGTTTTTAAAAACATCTCGATTAATGAAACGAAGAACATTAGCTAAACAATTGGCAGATCAAGGTAGGGTGCAGATCAATGGTCAAGTGGCAAAAGCTGGTACAAATGTTGCAGTAAATGATGAAATCACCATTCAATTTGGGCAAACGAAGGTAACTGTGATCGTACAATCCATTCGCGACGTCGTCAGGAAAGATGAAGCGGAAACATTGTACCGAATTGTGAGTGAAGAACGAATAAATAGTGATTCATAGTTCTAACCTTGTCCACCTTCTCATAAAGTATTAAAAAGATGAATGTATGTGAGGGAAGGTGAAACAAGTGGAGCCATATAAGCGAGAAGTTTCTCCAGCAGTTGGACAAAGTCATACACTACAAGTAAACAACCGAAAAACACTTGAGATTACTGGGGTTAAAGAGGTTGATAGTTTTGATAATGAAGAATTTTTATTAGAAACCGTTATGGGCTATTTAATTATTCGTGGGGAATATTTGCAACTGAACAACTTAGATGTCAATAAAGGAATTGTTTCGATTAAAGGAAAGGTTTATGAAATCTCATATGTGGATGAACAATCACAGGAGAAAGCTAAAAGCTTCTTTAGCAAACTCTTCCGATGAGTTTAGATGTACAATTTATGACGATGCTCGTAATGATAGTAGGTGGAATTTACTTAGGGCTGGCGAAAGATACTTTACGTAGATTCGCACCATTATGGGATTCTGGTGTTTTTCTGAAATACGGAATCGAAATTTCTTTTTGGTTTATGCAAACTGTGATTCTTTATTATGTTTTATTTTTAGTAAATGCCGGCGAGCTGCGACTTATTTTATTTGTTGCGCTTTTTCTTGGATTTTCCATGTATCAAGCATTATTTTCTCGTGTGTACGTGAAGATATTGGAATTGTTTATTCGAATCGGAAAAGGGATTTTCTTAAAAATTAAACAGATTGTAATCTTTCTATTCATTCGACCGATGCAGTTTCTATTTCGTGTATTAAAAAAATGCCTATGGTTCATTCTTATAGGTGTTGGGGCGGTTCTTCTCTTCCTCTTAAAAATGGTGTATTCTCCTGTTAGATGGATCGGAAAAAGACTATATGCCTTACTTCCAAGTGAAATTACAAAATTTTTCCCCACACAAGAGCAGATTTATAGTATAATAAAAAACATAGCTCATTTGTGGAAAAAAATATGGTCATATCTTAGGAGGTAGTGGCTCGTGTCTATGGAGAAAAGTTCAGTAACAAGAATGCATACCAATTATATGAAACAGTATGACGCTTATGTTGAGAGGCAAAAGTTAAGAAAAAAGCGCCTATACAGACGGCTTGTTTTCTTTTCGATCATTGCCGTGCTCGCTATTGGGAGTATGACGGTGTATCATTTAAAGCAGAGGAGTCTCCATGCTGAAAAACAGGAGCAGTATGAAGAGCTTCAAGAAGAACTTGCGTCTTTACAACATACTGAAAGCAACTTGACCGAGGAAATTTCATTACTTAAAAATGAAGAGTATATTTTAGAAATTGCCCGTTCGAATTATTTCTTTTCAAAAGAAGGCGAACTTATTTTTAAAATACCGGATGAGGAGCCATCTTATTGACACCGCTTCACTTACTCGGCTATACTAGATGTAACGAATATTTTTTCAAAAAATAAGGAGGAGCATTTTTTTTATGTCGATTGAAGTAGGCAGCAAAGTAAAAGGTAAGGTTACAGGTATCACAAATTTTGGTGCGTTTGTAGAGTTGTCGGAAAACAAAACAGGACTCGTTCACATTAGTGAAGTCGCTGATAGTTATGTGAAAGATATTAATGACTTTTTAACAGTTGGTGATGAAATCGAGGTTAAAATCATTAATGTTGAAAAGGACGGGAAAATTGGCTTATCCATTAAGAAAGCAAAAGATAAACCAGCTCGTCCACAAAGAAGTAGTCGCGAACGTGCCGAATCATTTGAAATGAAAATGAATAATTTCTTGAAAGATTCTGAGGACCGTTTAGCCTCTTTGAAGAAGCACACGGAATCCAGACGTGGAGGTCGAGGTGCTAAAAGGGGATAGCATTTGCTGTCTATGAAAGATGCTCTAATCAATATACTCATATAACAAAACAGATACGAATATATTCGTATCTGTTTTTCGCTGTTTAGACAATAAAGAGAGTACTATAGAAAATCATTTGAATAAAAAACCAACCTCTTTTCTAGTTTCATAGAAAAGAGGTTGGTTTTCTTAGATAGCGGCGGAGGGGATCGAACCCCCGACCTTTCGGGTATGAACCGAACGCTCTCGCCAGCTGAGCTACACCGCCATACGGATAAAATATATCCTTCAAGAGAAGCACAAACAATATCATACAATAGGAACCTGTCCATGTCAACGACAAACTTATGGAAAGTTTTTGACTTTATGAAAGAAGTTCTGATGTTCGTTCATATGCTTAAATCGATAGGATCATAATTTGTGAAATACGTTTACGTTATGATGCTAATACATATGATCATATGTATTTTATGCTACGTCCATACAAATATATAATTCCGCTAGATTAGTTGAAACTACTTGCTGCATTAAAATCGTTCGTTTTTGGCACTTATGAAAATTACGCATGAAACAACAAACAAAATCAGAAGGAAATAGACGATTTTTTAAAAGCTTTGCTAGCGTTTTCATATCTTGAATGATTGTTTTGTAGAAAGAACATCACTCTATTAGAAAAGCGTCGAACGATTTTTATATAGCTGCCCCTTATTTTGACAAAAAAAGAGAGAGAGTTATGTTTTAATGTGGCATAGAGGAGAGTGATCGTTGATGAAAAGTGTTGCTACTAAGGAGTTTGATACAGATGTATCAAGATGGCATGTATTTCTCGCCCAATTCAATTACTGGTTAAAGGGAATCTTTATTGATCGTGGCTGGTTATTAATGCTAGTTGGGGTATTGCTTGGACGAGCTGTTATTTTAGCAGGAATTTCTCCATTTGCTGTTGCATTCTTCGCTACTGTATGGTGCATGCACCGGAAAGATGCCGTTAAAGTAATGTTTGCGTTATTCATTGGCGCGATGAGTTACTCGATGATTCAAAGCGTGTTTATTGGGATATCTTTAATTATATTTCTATTATTAGCCACATGGTTCACGTCTGTTAAAAACCACATAAAAATTCCTGTCTTTGTTTTTCTATCGATTGGTCTTGCTCGACTGTTTATATTCTCAATCATTCACCCACTGCATTCTTATGAATGGATTATGTTATGTGTCGAAGGGGTTTTAGGTACGATTCTTGTACTTATCTTTATGCAGAGTGTTCATCTTTTATCACCAGAACGATATAAACCTACTTTAAAAAATGAAGAAATCGTTTGCATGATTATTTTAATCGCGTCAATGTTAACTGGAATGATCGGTTGGAGCGTGTATGAGGCATCTATTGAACATATATTCTCAAGATATTTCGTTCTCATTTTGGCATTTGTTGGTGGGGCAGCTATTGGTTCTACCGTTGGAGTTGTTGCAGGGCTAGTCTTATCCCTTGCGCATGTAGCGAATATGTATCAAATGGGAGTGTTAGCTTTTTCAGGCTTGCTTGGTGGATTACTAAAAGAAGGGAATAAATTAGGTGTAAGTGTTGGATTACTCATAGGAACTCTTCTCATTGGAATTTACGGGGAAACGGGGGAGATTTTTCCGTCAACGATTGAGTCTCTAATTGCCATCGTTTTATTTATCCTTACTCCGGCAAGTTGGTTTAAACAGCTAGCTCGGTATATCCCAGGCACAGCAGAAAATACGGAGGAACAAGAACAATATTTACAAAAGGTACGCAATGTGACAGCCAAACGAGTCGAACAGTTTTCTGATGTATTCAACGCATTGTCTCTTAGCTTTTCCACACCTGAAGAAGAAGTGCTGAATGACAATCGAACGATTCGAGAGACGGATGAATTTTTAAGCCGGGTAACGGAGCAGACATGTCAGCAATGTTTTATGAAAGAGAGGTGTTGGCAAAAGGAATTAGATACAACATATACATTAATGGGGCAACTGAAAGATCAAATCGAATCTTCTGGAGATGTAAGTGCTTCGAGGAAGAGGGCCTTTGAAAATCATTGTATTCGCTCTAGTAAAGTGATTGACGTGATGAAAGAGAAGATGCTTCATTACAATGCCCATAAAAAATTAAAACAACAAGTCGTTGATAGTAAGCGTTTAGTAGCGGATCAATTGCAAGGGGTTGCCGAAGTGATGGACGACTTTGCAAAAGAAATTGTTAAAGAGCGCGAATATCATGAACGACAAGAGAAACAAATTATTCATGCTATGAACCATTTAGGAATTGAACTGGACAAGCTTGATATTTACCAATTGGATAAAGGGAATATCGATATTGAGATGACTGCTTCCTTTTACGAATACCGGGGTGAGGGTGCAAAACTCATTGCTCCTGTATTATCCGACATTTTAAATGAACTCGTCGTCGTAAAAAAGGAAGAAACGTCCCCATTTCCAAATGGATATTGTTCATTCACGTTCGGCTCTGCTCGGCAATATACGTTAGATATTGGTGTTGCCCACGCTGCTAAAGGGGGAGGGCTTGTTTCAGGAGACAGTTATACGATGATGGAATTGGGAGAGGGAAAATTTGCGTTAGCTATAAGTGATGGTATGGGCAATGGTCACCGGGCAAGAGAGGAAAGTGAGGAAACCCTTAGGCTCCTCCAACAAATTCTGCAAACGGGAATTCCAGAACACATTGCGATCAAATCCATTAATTCAATTTTATCTTTACGTACGACAGAGGAGATATTTGCCACGTTAGACTTGGCAGTTATTAATTTACACAGTGCTGCTGTTCGATTTCTAAAAATCGGCAGTACTCCAAGTTTCATTAAACGAGGCGGGGAAATGATTGATGTGGAGGCAAGCAATTTACCGATGGGAATGATTGAAGAGTTTGATGTAGATATTGTGAAGGAACAATTACGGGCAGGAGATTATATTTGCATGATGAGTGATGGCATATTTGACGGTCCTCAACATGTGAAAAATCCTGACGCTTGGGTAAGGCAAAAGATTCAATCCATCGACGCCAAAGAACCCCAATCTATTGCAGATGTATTACTAGAAGAGGTTATTCGCACACGCTCAGGAGATATTAATGATGATATGACTGTTCTTATCGCAAAAATTTCAAAAAACACACCTATGTGGTCGTCCATACCTATTCAAGCAGCTGAAGCAAAGCCGTCGTAATTTTCTTGAAGCATGTGATAAGGCTATTCATCAATGGTTTTCATGTATATATCCTCCTATTCCTGTCGATGCTGAAAAGAGGAATTAGGAGGGATGAAAGATGGAAAAAGGAACCATTCGGCAAATATTACTCATTACAGACGGAAATTCCAATCGTGGACAAGATCCTGTCACAGTAGCAGCACTTGCCAGGGAACAAGGGATTACCATTAATGTCATCGGAATTATGGAAAATAACGACTCTGAAGCATCTAGTGGGTTGATTGAAGTGGAAGATATTGCTCAGTCAGGTGGTGGAGTGAGTCAACTTGTGTACCCTGCTTCATTGTCACAAACCGTACAAATGGTTACTAAACAAGGAATGACACAAACCATCCAAGGATTCGTGAATAAAGAACTGGAAGCAATTTTAGGAAAAAATGAATCCATAGAGAGTGTGGATCCCAAAAAACGTGGAGAAATTATGGAAGTGGTAGAAGATATGGGAGAAACGTGCAAGCTAGAAGTACTTGTCCTCATTGATACGAGTGCAAGTATGTATCATAAATTATCCACTGTAAAAGAAGCGCTCATTGATTTATCTATTAGTTTGCAAGCTCGGATTGGTGATAATGTATTTTCCATGTATCAATTTCCAGGCAAACGATCAGATATTGAACCAATTATGAAGTGGTCACCGAATTTGGATGAAATGTATCAAACATTTCCAAAGCTTGCTAGTGGTGGGATTACTCCTACAGGTCCAGCCCTCCAAGAAGCGATGTATCAGTTTGGAAAGAATCATGTTGTAAGGAGTTTGAGGCGAAGTGGCACGCAAAGTGAAGAAGAGTTCTTATAATACGATTCAAAGCGGTACACATATTCGGGGAAAATGGCACGATCATCGGTATATCGTTAAAAAGCGATTAGGTGAAGGGGCCATTGGTTCCGTATATTTATGTTCAATGAATGGACGTAACGTCGCTTTGAAAATAAGTGAAAAAAATACATCCATCACCATTGAAGTGAATGTATTAAAAGCGTTACAGAAGGTCCAAGGCAATAAGCTTGGGCCTTCTTTGTATGATGTGGATGATTGGGTTGCTCAAGACGGGAAAACATATTCTTATTATGTGATGGAATATATTCAAGGAATGGGGATGCATTCATTTATTAGACGTTATGGAAACCAGTGGGTCGGTCCATTTTTACTCCAATTACTGAACGACCTAGAAGCACTGCATCAAGCGGGTTGGGTCTTTGGTGATTTAAAACTAGACAATGTATTAATTGACATAAAACCACCACGCGTCCGTTTGGTTGATGTAGGGGGTACGACACAAGTCGGTCGAAGCATCAAAGAATATACGGAGTTTTATGACAGGGGATACTGGGAACTTGGCTCAAGAAAAGCGGAGCCTAGCTATGATTTATTCGCTGTCGTGATGATTTTTATTCACGTATTTTATCCAAATCGCTTTGAAAAACGGGGAGACTCCTTTGCGTTGCTGAATCGAAAAATTGCTGCCATCCCTTCATTGAAACCATATCGTGCATGTTTTTATAAAGCCTTAAAAGGTGTATATCAAAAAAGTGCTGATATGAGAGAAGATATCATTTATATTATGGCGAACCATCCATCATCAAGCAGATCAATCCAGCAAAAACTACCATTTTGGAGACGAACCACACCTCTTGAATGTATATCAATCGGTATGATTACGTTAAGTGCTTATGGGGTAGCTTGGTTATTTACGTGAGTGAACGGAAAGGTTTTCTATTAAAAGCATTTTAAAAAAGTAAAAGAAACTAGTACCTCTTTTAAAAGGGAACGTGGTACGATACATATAAGAAAGAAAGGATGGAGATGAGCGAAGAGATGGAAAAAACAGTAGGTCAATTTTTAAAACGACACAACTTGATACATAAGGAAGCAACGGTCCTTGTTGGTGTGTCGGGTGGACCGGATTCCATGGCACTTCTCTATATGTATAAACAACTAGAGGAGCAGTGGCAGTTACGAGTGATTGCTTTATCCGTAGATCACCAATTGCGTGGAGAAGAATCCCGAGAAGATCTGCGGTTTGTGCAAGAGCAATGTGCCCTGTGGAACATTCCGTTTGTAGGAACGCATGTTGAAGTAGCAGCATTCAAAAAGAATGCCCAAGTAAGTACGCAAGTAGCTTCTCGAAAGGTAAGGTATGATTTTTATAAAAAACAAATGACGAAGCACCACGCGGACTATTTAGCCCTTGGTCACCACGGGGATGATCAAGTAGAAACAATGGCAATGAGCCTCACGCATCATTCGAATACTCGTTCACTCTCAGGTATTCCAATCCAGCGTCCACTGGCTACGGGTAAGATTGTACGTCCACTCTTATGTGTCACAAAGGAACATATTCTTTCCTACTGTGAAGACAATGATATTCCATTTCGCGTAGACCCATCGAATGCAGATGATCGATATGAACGGAACTACTTTCGTCAACACATTGTTCCTTTACTTAAGAATCAAAATCCTAATATTCATGAAACAATACAGTCCTTAAGTGAGAGGTTACATGAAGAAGAACAGTATTTACAAACGGAAGCTGAAAAGGTTATTGAAAGTGTGATTTCTTTCAAAGGTGATACAAGGAGTGCACATTTTTCAAAAAAGGATTTTTTAGCGTTTCCGATTGCTTTACAAAGAAGAGCCTTTCATCTAGTATTGAACTATCTGTATGAACAAAAGGTTGAAGAAATTACCTATGCACATGAACAAGCATTTCTATCATTATGTAGGAATGAAAAAGCCTATATGCACATCGATTTGCCGAAAGGTTGTTCTATTATTAAGCAGTATGAAGACATTCAAATTACGAGACAAACGAATGAGTGCAGTAATGGGTACTCCTTTTCATTAAAAGTTCCTGGAGAACTGACATTGCCAAGTGGAGACCAAGTAATCACTTCCTATACAAATGATCCTACTGAGCAAGGGGAAAACAGTTTATTATGGGATAGCAATGACATTCAGCTTCCTTTATGTGTACGGACGCGAAAGAGAGGCGACCGTATGTCATGGGAAGGCCTTACGGGAACAAAAAAGATTACACGTCTTTTTATTGATGAGAAAGTTCCAAGGCATAAGAGAAGTATGTGGCCAATTCTTACAGATGATCAGGACACAATACTGTGGGTAATCGGTTTAAGGAAGTCGCATACAAAAATAGACCGTTCTAAGGAACGTACATATATAGCGATTCAATATATCAAAAGGCGAGATTAGGAGGGGAAACATGCACAGTGAAATTGATCATATGTTGATTTCTGAAGAGGAAATCGCTGAAAAATGCCAAGAAATTGGTGAGAAATTAACAACCGCTTATAAAGGAAAGTTCCCACTTGTAGTAGGGGTATTAAAAGGGGCTATGCCTTTTATGGCAGATATTGTCCGTAAGATTGACACCCATTTAGAAATGGATTTTATGGATGTGTCTAGTTATGGAAGTGGTATGCGTTCTTCAGGTGAAGTAAAAATTGTGAAAGACTTAGACACGAAGGTTGAAGGAAGAGACGTACTTATTATAGAGGATATTATTGATAGTGGCCTTACGCTAAGTTATTTAGTGGATTTATTTAAATACCGAAAAGCAAACTCGGTAAAAATTGTTACTTTACTAGACAAACCAGCCCGAAGAAGCGCAAACATAAAAGCAGATATCATTGGTTTTGAAGTACCAGATGAATTTGTTGTAGGCTACGGCCTTGATTACAACCAGAAGTATCGCAACCTACCATATATTGGCGTATTAAAACCGCATATATATGGAGGAGAAGATTAATATATAAGGATAAGCGGTCTGTTTTTCATAGAATGTATGGATGCAGAATTGAAAATTTGTTTGAGACATATATTGCAAGAGAAATAAGTTGTATTTGCACTTTTCTCTATGGTATTATGTTATATAGTTTTTCCCGCTTGGGAGGAGGTAAGCAATGAATCGAATATTTCGTAATATATTCTTTTGGGGAGTTATCCTGTTAGTACTATTTTCTGTAGTATCATTACTTACAGACAATGGTACGGAAACGAAAGAATTTAGCGTAGAAGAGTTTATGAACGCCTTAAATGCCGGCGATATTAAAGAAATGACGATGCAACCTAAGGATAAGATTTATCGTATTACTGGGGAGCTCGAGAAAGATAGCAAGAACTTTATTGCTCATGTACCAGATAACACAAATATTATTGAGACAATCACAGACAGTGCGAAGGAAAAAAGCGTTGTAATGGTTGAGCCTGAAGAACAACCGAGTATGTTCGCGAACTTCTTAACGATGATGCTTCCGTTCTTACTGATTGGATTAATATTCTTCTTTTTCCTTACAAGAGCACAAGGTGGTGGTGGCGGTGCAGGCCGTGCCATGAACTTTGGTAAGAGTAAAGCAAAGCTATATAATGAAGAGCAGAAGAAAGTTCGCTTTAAAGACGTAGCTGGTGCTGATGAGGAGAAGCAAGAATTGGTGGAAGTTGTGGAATTCCTAAAAGATCCACGTAAATTTACAAAAGTAGGTGCACGTATTCCAAAAGGGGTTTTACTAGTAGGACCTCCAGGTACAGGTAAGACACTACTTGCACAAGCCGTTGCTGGTGAAGCAGGGACACCTTTCTTCTCGATTAGTGGTTCTGACTTCGTTGAAATGTTTGTCGGGGTTGGTGCTTCACGTGTACGTGACTTATTTGAGAATGCGAAGAAAAATGCACCATGTATTATTTTCATTGACGAGATTGACGCTGTTGGTAGACAACGTGGAGCAGGTCTTGGTGGAGGACACGATGAACGTGAACAAACATTAAACCAATTACTCGTTGAAATGGACGGATTTGATGCAAACGAGGGAATCATTATGATTGCAGCAACGAACCGTCCAGACATTCTTGACCCGGCACTTCTTCGTCCAGGACGTTTTGACCGTCAAATTACAGTTGACCGTCCAGATGTAAAAGGAAGAGAAGCGGTACTTAAAGTACACGCTAAAAATAAGCCACTTGACGAATCTGTTAGCTTCAAAACAATCGCTATGCGTACGCCAGGATTCTCTGGTGCAGATTTAGAAAACTTATTAAATGAGGCTGCTCTTATTGCAGCAAGGCATGACCGAAAAACAATTGATAAGTATGACGTAGATGAAGCGATTGACCGGGTAATTGCTGGACCGGCGAAGAAGAGTCGCGTCATATCAGAAAAAGAGCGACAAATTGTTGCTTATCACGAAAGTGGACACACAGTTATTGGAATGGTGTTAGACGATGCGGATACGGTACATAAAGTAACAATCGTACCACGTGGCCAAGCTGGTGGGTATGCAGTTATGTTACCTAAAGAAGATCGTTACATTATTACAAAACCTGAACTCTTTGATAAAATTACTGGCCTTTTAGGAGGTCGGGTAGCCGAGGAAGTCATCTTTGGGGAAGGTGAAGTAAGTACTGGAGCTTCCAATGACTTTGAGCGTGCTACATCCATTGCACATAGTATGATTACCGAATATGGTATGAGTGAGAAAATCGGTCCACTACAATTTACAAGTGGTGGCGGAGAAGTCTTCCTTGGAAGAGATCTTCAAAACGAACAAAATTATAGTGACGCGATTGCTCATGAAATTGATAAAGAGATGCAACACTTTATTACGTACTGTTATGATCGAGCGAAACGGATTCTTACGGAGAATCGAGATAAGCTTGAGTTAATCGCTGAAACATTACTCAAAGTTGAAACATTAGATGCTCAGCAAATTAAATCTCTTTTCCATGACGGTACATTACCACCTGAAGATACGAGAGAAAATGCTGAAATCGAAGCCACTTCTTCAAATGATGATGACGTAAAGGTAAACATCCACAAAAAAGATGAAGAACCTGAAGTCGTTTCTTATGAAGAAGCAAAAGAGAAACGTTATGAGAAAGAAAACAGACGTAAACTAGAAGAAAGTGAAGAAGAAGGAAACACAGAAGAACGAACAGACGAAGAAGACACAGAAAATAAAGACAACAAAGACGAATAAGTCTTATATCACACGAGACGCCAATCATGTTAACCCTTAAAAGGGAAACAGAGGCGTCTCGTTTTCTTATGGAAATAGAACTACATTTTCCTGGGTGGATTTCATAATTACCAACCTTAGCTATTTTATTACAATATGTAGTTTCGATGGTCTGAACGGAACTACATGTTGTAGTAAAGTTGCATCAAATACGTATGATGAAATTCATTATTCTAGGTGAAAATCACGAAATAACGAAGAAAAATGAATCGTTCATATAAATGTTCATGTGTTTTTGAATATGGTATATTAAGTTTAATGATTTTCTAATACACATGTTTAGGAATATATATACAACATGTAGCGTTGTTGAATCATTCGTAACTACATGTTGTATGAATATTGCTTTTTTCACTTGAATTATAAATATCATGAAAACTTTTTGATAGAAGGGTCGGAATAAAGATGATCTTTGTTCTTGATACAGGGAATACAAATACGGTCTTAGGTGTTTTTAAAGATGATACGCTCATTCATGAATGGCGTATTAAGACCGATCGCTATAAAACAGAAGACGAATTTGGTATGTTAATAAAATCCTTATTTGATCATAAGCACATTAAGTTCTCTGATTTCTCAGGGGTCATCATTTCCTCAGTAGTACCTCCGATGATTGTAGCTCTTGAGAAAATGTGTGAAACATACTTTGAACTTACTCCATTCATTGTCGGTCGTAAAGAAGTGGAAGTTCCTTTACCAATGGCATACCCTCACCCAGAGGAAATTGGAGCGGACCGGATTGTCAATGCTGTTGGTGCAGTAGAGACATATGGGGCACCACTTGTAATTATCGATTTTGGGACTGCGACAACGTATTGTTATGTTGATGAAGAAGGGGCATACTATGGGGGTCTGATCGCACCAGGAATTAAAATTTCTATGGAAGCCTTATATAACAAAGCATCCAAATTGCCAAAAATAGAAATTCAAGCACCGGACCAAGTCATTGGAACATCAACGGTTAAGGCAATGCAATCAGGTGTTTTTTACGGATATGTTGGACAAGTAGACGGAATTGTGAAGCGTATGATTGATGAAGCAAAAACTCCACCAACAGTGATTGCTACAGGAGGCTTAGCTTCACTTATTGCTGACGCTTCAGAAACGATTCAATATGTAGACTCTCACCTTACATTAAAAGGACTTTATTTAATTTATGAAAAAAATATGCAAAACAGATAGGGGATTTAAAGATTTATGGAAAACTATTTAATTAAAGCAACAGGTTTTGATGGTATGGTTCGTGCATATACAAGTACTACAACAGGCGTTGTTGAGGAAGCTCGCAAACGGCATGATTCATGGGCGACAGCTACTGCAGCACTTGGCAGAACAATGACTATAACAGCTATGATGGGTGCAATGCTAAAAGGTGACGATACGATTACTGCAAAGATAGAAGGTGGCGGACCTCTTGGTGGGATTGTTGTTGACGCGAATGCAACTGGAGACGTAAGAGGATATGTGCAACAACCTCAAACAGACTTTCCAACAAACTCTTTCGGAAAGCTAGATGTAGCACGTGCAGTTGGTACAGAGGGGACATTAAGTATTGTTAAAGATGTTGGACTCAAAGATTATTTTACAGGACAAGTACAACTTGTTTCTGGAGAAATTAGTGAAGACTTTACGTATTATTTTGCCCACTCTGAACAAGTTCCTTCAGCAGTTGGTGCAGGAGTATTGGTTAATCCGGATCATTCTGTATTAGCCGCAGGTGGATTTATCGTTCAAATGATGCCTGGAGCTACAGATGAAGTCATTACACAAGTGGAAGAAAATATTACAAACATGCCTGCGATTTCCGAAAGCATTCAGGCAGGAAAAACCCCAGCAGAACTGCTTGATCTTTTGTTTGGAGAAGCGCCATACTCTATTTTAGAGCAGGTACCCATTCAATTTACATGCACATGCTCAAAAGAACGTTTTGAAAGAGCAATCGTTGGTCTTGGTGTAGATGAAATTAAAGCGATGATTGATGAAGATAAAGGTGCAGAAGCACAATGCCACTTTTGTAATGAGACCTATCATTTTACGGAAGAGGAATTACGTCATTGTTTAGAAGAAACGAAAAATAAATGATGCTGAAAGTCGTCCGGATACATATATCTGGACGATATACATATTTTTAGACAGTGAAGAAAGGATTACCTCATGCGAAAAAAGACATTACTCCAAATCATAGCAATTTTACTCCTTATTAATATCGTCACATTATTTTTATGGAAAAAGGATTCTAGTTCGAGTGTAACTTTTACAAATATGGACGGGAAAGAAGTCCAAAAAACAGAGGAAGTAGCAACGATTGGTTCTCATCCTATAACATACGAAGATTGGATTAACCGTTTACAAGAAACTCACGGAAAAGAAGTTCTTGAAGAAATGGTTAACCAAGAACTCGTGAACCAAGCAGCCGAAGAGCGGGATATTTCGATTGAAGAAAAGATTATCCAACGAGACATCGCCTTATTAGCAACGATGCAACATGGTCGAACTGAAGAAGAAGTTTCTTTTGAGAAAGAACAGTGGAGAGATCAGATTGTTTATAGATACACCCTAGAGGCGCTGTTAACAGAGGATCTTTCCGTTGATGAAGAAAAAGTGGAATCTTACTATGATACATATAAAAAGCAATATGACTTCTCGGAATCTATCCAAATCTCCCATATTATTGTTCAATCTATGGAAGAAGCGGAGCAGGTGAAAAAAGAATTAGATGAAGGAGCGCCTTTTGAATTGCTTGCTCAAGAATATTCACTAGATACAGATACGAAGAACAATGGTGGTTATTTAGGGCATATTTCAGCAAAGAGTCAATTTATGCCTGAAGGATACTTTGAGAAAGCAGTGGATATGGATAATTTCTCATATAGTGAACCTTTCCAAACTGGACAGGGAGTTGCTATTTTATATTTACATGAACATTATCCTTCCTATACATTTACGTACGATGAGTTAAAGCCGTATATTGAACGTGAATTGTTACTGAAAGATTCAGATGAACAACTAGGGGCAAAAAATTTATGGGAAACCTATGATGTAGAATGGATGTATGAGTAGAGTGCATTTCATAATTACCCAAACTAGATTTTTCAATATAGCGCGTAGTTTTAAATGATCCAGTGGAACCACATGTTTGTATGGACGGAGTATACCATCCGTATGATGAAGTTCATTCAAGGAATATGATGGTAACCACTTTTCTCTTAAGGCGGTTTATCCTTGTTCATGGAAATAGGGTAGAAACCATTGACAAAAAAATGTGAGATGCGTATGTTATAACGAAATAGAAGGTTTTACTATACTATAAGGAGGTACTTCATTATGAAGGTAGTAAATAATATTGCGGATCTTATTGGTGAGACGCCTATTGTACAATTGCAACATACAGATGAACATATGGCAGACATTTATGTGAAACTGGAATATATGAATCCAGGAAGTTCTGTCAAAGATCGAATTGCCCTTGCGATGATTGAGGAAGCAGAAAAAAATGGAGATTTACAAGCAGGTGATACCATAATTGAGCCCACGAGCGGAAATACAGGTATTGGTTTAGCCATGGTTGCAGCTGCAAAGGGTTATCAAGCAATTTTTGTCATGCCAGATACGATGAGTATTGAGCGAAGAAATTTACTCAAAGCTTACGGTGCAAAAGTTGTATTAACACCAGGGGCTAAAGGCATGAATGGTGCTATCGAAAAAGCTACTGAGATGCAACAAGAGCAAGATGCTTTTATGCCGCAACAATTTACAAATGAAGCGAACCCACGCATCCACGAACAAACAACAGGTCAGGAAATTGTTCGTCAAATGAAAGATGGGCTGGACGCTTTTGTTTCTGGAATTGGTACAGGTGGAACAATTACTGGGGCAGGGCGTGTATTAAAGGAACATTTTCCATCCCTTCGCATATATGCCGTAGAACCAACAGATTCACCAGTTCTCTCAGGAGGAAAGCCAGGTCCACACAAGATCCAAGGAATTGGAGCCGGATTTATTCCGAGTATTTTAGACACAGAAATGTATGATCAAGTGATTCAAGTAGAGAATGAGACGGCATTTGATGTTGCTAGAGAAGTGGCCCGGACAGAAGGAATTTTAGGTGGAATTTCTTCAGGAGCTGCCATTGCAGCAGCAAGAGAAGTTGCTAAAGAACTTGGGAAAGGCAAAAAAGTGTTAGCCATCCTTCCAAGTAATGGGGAACGATACTTATCTACTCCATTATATAATTTTGAAGAACTAAAGAGCGATTCTCTGGAAAACGAATAAAATATTTTACTGGATGTGCATCAAATTCATAGGTGCACGTCCTTTTTTATGCTATGATAACGTGGTATATATAAGATGTACTGAAGTATATCATACGAATAGAGTGATTTATGTAAACGAGTTTCGAGCGTTTTGATAGGATGAAATTCATGTAAGCAATCATTCGTTCTTGATTTTTATCCATACGTATTAGAAAATAGATGAAATAGCACTCATTCGGCAGAAAGTAACCAAAATCTGAAAAAGTTTAAATAAATGATGGAGTGATGAATGTGTCAGAAGAAATGAATGACCAAATGCAAGTCCGCCGTGAAAAATTAGCTGCACATCGCGAGCAAGGATTAGATCCTTTTGGAGGTAAGTTTCCTAGAACACATGTAGCTAGTGAATTACACGAGTTATACGATGCTTATTCAAAAGAAGAATTAGAAGAGAAGAAAGCCCGAGTTGCGATTGCGGGACGCTTAATGACAAAGCGCGGAAAAGGTAAAGTTGGATTTGCTCATATACAAGATGCCAGTGGTCAAATTCAATTATACGTAAGGAAAGATGCAGTAGGGGAAGAAACATACGATATTTATAAAACCATCGATCTTGGAGACATTGTAGGAGTTTCAGGAGAGATGTTTAAAACAAATGTCGGTGAACTATCAGTTGCTGTTGACGAATTTGAGTTGCTCACGAAATCGTTGCGTCCACTTCCAGAGAAATATCATGGATTAAAAGATGTAGAACAAAGATATCGTCAACGGTACCTAGATCTTATGACGAATGAAGAGAGTAGAAATACATTTGTACTTCGTAGTAAGATTATTCAATCCATGCGTCGCTATTTAGATGGACAAGGATTCCTTGAAGTAGAAACACCAACGATGCACGCAATTCCAGGTGGAGCTTCTGCCCGACCATTTGAAACACATCATAATGCTTTAGATATTCCATTGTATATGCGTATTGCAATTGAATTGCATTTAAAACGATTAATTGTTGGTGGAATGGAAAAAGTATATGAAATCGGTCGTGTATTTAGAAACGAAGGAGTTTCAACAAGACATAACCCTGAATTTACAATGATTGAATTGTACGAAGCTTACGCAGATTATCATGACATTATGGAATTAACTGAGAATTTAGTTGCCCATATTGCAGAAGAAGTACTTGGCACGACAAACATCACATACGGCGAATATGAAATTGACCTTGCACCAAAATGGACAAGAATTCACATGGTAGACGCTGTAAAAGAACATACAGGTGTAGATTTCTGGAAAGAAATGACTGATGAGGAAGCGCGTAGTTTAGCAAAAGAACATAACATCGGCATTCAAGATACTATGACGTATGGACATGTAGTCAATGAGTTTTTCGAACAAGTTGTTGAAGAAAAACTTATTGAACCAACATTTATTTATGGTCATCCCGTAGAAATTTCACCACTTGCAAAAATGAATAAAGAAGACGAACGATTTACAGATCGTTTTGAATTGTTCATTGTTGGTAGAGAACACGCAAACGCATTTACAGAATTAAATGATCCAATCGATCAACGTGAGCGTTTTGAAGCACAAGTTGCAGAAAGAGAACAAGGAAATGATGAAGCTCATCTTATGGATGAAGACTTTATCGAAGCGCTTGAATATGGAATGCCACCAACTGGCGGACTTGGAATAGGAATCGACCGACTGGTTATGTTATTAACAAATGCACCATCCATTCGAGACGTACTATTGTTCCCGCAAATGCGTCATAGATAATAGAAATCATCCCACTTATATTGTACATAGTGGGATGATTCTTTTAGTTTTAGGTATACTATTGTTGAGTATTTTTCAATTACTTGAGTAATATAGTTTCATTCATAAATAAGTAGGCAATTGTGTGATGACGCTTAGCTTAATGAATTGCATAATACGTGTGTGTATAGCAACATGATTCCAATCTTATTGTGTTATGAAATCCACTTGAAAACTTACATGAAGTAGGGTGAAGTCTTTTAATGGTATTGTCTTAGCCCCGCAAATAATAGTTAACTCTAGAGTGTATGTAAAGGGATTGTAGCGGGTATAGAATAAGAAATGTATTCTTTTTAAAATTAATGCTTGCTATTTTATTTTAGACGTGGTAAATTATTAAACGTTGCTTAATTAAGCGATTGAGCGACAAAAACACTTTAGTACTTTTCAAAAATAATATATTGACAATGAAAAGGCTGCGTGTTATGATAGAGAAGTCGCCAACAAAGCGACGTGCAAATATTTGTTCCTTGAAAACTGAACAGAACAATCATTATGGTAAGAGAAACATGTAACATGTTTACTCGTTAATTTTTAAATTTTAGTCAGCAATAGCTGATGCCAATATAATAGTGAGTGTACTCACTATGTTTCAAACTTT
>DATGUV010000191.1:0-10342 GCA_035301025.1 Bacillota bacterium
TCACGAAGTATCGATGCTTCCACAAACATTGAACGGTAAAAAACTTGAAATACCTGTGAAGAAAATTCTGATGGGAGAGAATCCGAGTGACGTCATTAATAAAGACTCCTTGGCTAATCCTGAATCACTTCCTTTCTTTGTGGAGTTTTCAACGAGAATGTAAGCTTTTTTAGATGAACTTACTTGTTCAAAATTGCAACCGTTAACCCTGAGACTGACAGCACCCTCATGCCCTTGTTGCTTTGTCATTTTCAGGGTGCTGTTATTTACTTTTACAGCTTTTGAAAAAAGAGGTTGCTTTCCAATATTATATTTGTTATCTTAAAAGTAAGCTACTTTGCAATACAAGTTAGCTTACTTTTTAAACTTGTATCTTGCATTGCAAGTGAGTCTTTTTTAAGTTGGTATCTTGTTAAACAAGGTAGGTGGGTATGAATGAAAACAAGAAGTCAGTTACTGAAGGGCGTTTTAGAAGGATGTATTCTAGCAATTATTCGTGAAGAGCCAGCTTATGGATATGAACTATCTGTCAAACTACATGAACACGGGCTTACAAACATAAGTGAGGGGTCAATTTATCCTATTTTACTACGTTTACAAAAGGAACATTTAATTGAAGGCCATATGCAACCTTCACCTTCTGGTCCACGTCGGAAGTACTATCACTTAACCGATGCAGGCCATGAAGCATTAGCCAATTTCGCAGAGCACTGGAATACCATTAAAGGACCCGTAGATTCAATTATTAAAGGAGGTCGAGAACAATGAGAGCAAAGGAACTTATTAAATTAAACAATGAGAAACAAAAGCAACTTACCGAGGAGAATGCAAAAGACTACGAAGATATGTTGACATATATCCGCCTATCTTCTTCCAAATCTGAACAACAAACTGAAGAAATTTTATTGGAATTACTGGATCATGCATTGCTCGCTCAAAAAGAAGGAAAATCCATTCGAGACGTTTTTGGCGCTGACTTAAAGTCTTACTCCCAGGATGTCATTGAAGAAATTCCTGAGGAAACTAAAAAGAAGCAAATTAAATTTTCTTTTCGACTCTTGCTTCTATTTGCAACGGTTACAAGTCTATTTAGTGGTATTGTCAACTCCGCCATGTATTACATTTTCGGATTTGGAGATAGGACACAAGTCTACCACTTAGGTTCCAGTATTGCTATTATGATTATCAACGTACTCATAGTTTTTGGTGTTATTTACTTTGTACTTGAGTGGATAAAGTCCTCCACTTTTAAAGAGGAAAATAAAAAGAAACCTTCATGGGTGGAATTTTTACAATTATGGTTGGTCATGACACTCGTTACCGGGCTTTTCTTTTGTGTCGTCTACTTTATGCCACCCTTTGGAATGAAGTTCACACTTCCAACGATTATTTTTATCCCAATTGGTATTGGAACATATCTTATATCGCTTTTGCTTAAAGATTAACTGCAATTAAGCTCAATCACGGAACTTGATTGAGCTTAAATGTCACTTGCGCACTTGTATATTTCCAGATGTCGCCTTAAAGAGCAATTGTTTCTCTCCTGTTCCAACCATTCCTTTTACGTGGTTTCCCCTTTGATTGTCAAAAGATATGGGAGCATCCACATGTACGTTGCCACTTGAAGTAACGCCATCGATTGTAAAGTTATCCATCGTAGGGTGCAGACTCGCAAATATGTTCCCACTACTTCCCTCAATATAAGCATGATCCATTGATATATCATGTGCGTGAAAATCTCCAGAAGTTATGGTTGAAGTGAGTTCCCCAAAGGAAACATCTCTTAGTTGAGTCATCCCCGAATTGCATCTAAACGTGGCTTGACCTATTTGGCTTTGATTACAAGAAACACGCCCAGAACTACACTCTAAAACACCTATTTTACAAACAACACTTTGTACATCATTGTTTCCGGATGTCGATGAAGAAGATAAATGGTCGCAATGAACATTTAAGAGATCAACCGACCCTGAAGATACTGAAGCATTTAAACTTTTCGCTGCAATTTGATTCATTTTTATATCCCCTGAACTCGCTTTTACATGAATCGTGTCCGTTTGAATAGTCTTACAATCAATCGCTCCACTACTTATCCGTATGTCAAGTACAGTAGTATCAATATCCCTAAGCCTTACTTTTCGTGATGTAGACCGAATCTCCCATGCTTTTGCGACAGAAGGAGGGACTTTCATGGTAAGAATTGCTTTTTGCATATTCCAGTGAAATGTTTTTGGAACTTGCGTCACCCGTATCGTTAACGCGTCGTCTGCTTCTTCAATTTCCATTTCTGGACCGTCTTCAAAAGTTTTGAATGTTAGATGCGTTTCTGATGATTCATGTGCATCTATGAAAATATCAATAGCACACGCATCAATAGTAATCTTCTCAATCTCATGCAGGGAAAAGGTATGTTTCTCTTCTCTTTCTTCCTTTTTCCCCATTCCTAGGGATTCCTTCATGTGTTCAAATAAACCTTTATTCATTGTTTCACTCCCTTTCTAAATACTACACAGATCGTTATGACCTTCATTTAACTATTATATTAAAGTACTTTCTCCCCATGGTACACAATCTACCGAATGAAAAATACTCCGCCTAAAGACGGAGTATTTTATTTAAACAGGGTAATTTTCAGTTTTTTGTGTTGCAAGACTTGCAATCACATATGCAAAGAATGAACAAACAACAGGTAGCACAATGGAATGCATACCAAATGGTTCTGGGAAGAACTCATTGGAAGCAACATATAATCCAATTCCGACAATCATGGAAGCAATCGCTCCATATTTGTTTCCTTTTTTCCAATATAGCCCCATCACGATTGGCCAAATGAAGGCTGCTTCAAGTCCACCGAATGCGAGTAAATTTAACCATATAATAAAATCAGGTGGATCAAGTGCCATGACAAATACGATTGCTCCTAAAATAGCTGTCACTGTAATACTAAGCCGTTGTACATGTTGATTTGATGCTTTTGGTTTTATGTAATTAAGGTACACGTCTTTAATTACAGTAGAGCTAACGAGTAAAAGAAGAGAATCCACTGTCGACATAATTGCTGCCATCGGTGCTGCTAACACAAAACCTGCAACCCAAGGAGGCAATACTTCTAGTGCAAGTAAAGGCATAACCGTATCTCCGACTTCAATTCCGGGAATAATCGGACGAGCAAATACACCAATTAAATGCATATTTAACATAATAAACCCAACGACAATTGTCCCAAGAATGATTGCACGATGCATGGAGCGCGTGTTTCTATAAGACATCGCCCGTACCGCGATTTGCGGCAGCGCAATAACTCCGACTCCAACTAAGATCCAAAAGGAAGAAACATATGCTGGAGTAAGCGTTCCTTCAGCACCATAAGGAGTAATTAAATTCGGATTTTCAGCCGTTAAATCTGCAATAATATTACTAATTCCACCACCAGCAATAATCGTAGCAATGAGTAAAATAAGTGTTCCAATAAACATAATACTTCCTTGAATAGCGTCCGTTACTGCTACTGCACGAAAACCACCTACTGCAACGTAAACTAAAACAGATAAAGCAAAGATAAATAACGCACTTACATAGGACATGCCAGTAAGTGATTCAATTAAACGCGCTCCACCAATCCATTGCGCGGCCATGGCAAAAAATAAAAAGATAATAATGCTCGCTGAAGCAATTAACACAACGGATGTCGATCGATAGCGACTCTTTAAAAAGTCGACCATTGTGATTGCTTTATATTTCCGCGAAACAATCGCAAATTTTTTCCCAAGAACCATCAGTACAAAATAGCCTGTTACTACTTGAGACATTGCTAATAACACCCAGCCAAGTCCTTCTGTATAAGCTACTCCAGGCCCTCCTAGGAAACTACTTGCACTTCCATAGGTAGCTGTCATTGTCATCGCTAAAATGAATCCACCTAAACTACGGTCTCCTAGAAAATATCCTTCTAAAAAATTTTTAGATGTATGCACTTTTCTACTGGACCATATACCGATTATAAATACAAACACTACTACTCCTATAAAAGGAATTAGTGCTTCCCAATTCATCGCTCTTCCACCTCGTCATTATCATCTAAAGGAACATCTACAAAAAAGAATTTCACTACAACTGTGACAAGAACAATCATCACAACAAGACCAACTACACAACTGTAGAAAAACCATGCAGGAAGCCCTAATATGAATGTGTATTCTGCCGGATCTTTCTGTCCCATTCCATAAGCAAACCCATACCACCATATAAAATTGATGAGTACAAGTCCAACACCTATCCATGCCTCTTTATTTGCAATTTTATATCTATAATCATCGATAGGTGTGTGTTGTTTTTTCATCCGTATACCCCTTCCCATAAAAAATCAAGTATCAAATGTTACAAAAGATTGTACCTTCTATAATATAACGTAAACCCTTTCATTTGGCTATGTTATTTTTCAAAAACATTAAAAATTCCTTAACAAAAAGGTGGTGAAACCACACCACCTTTGAACTCTTACACATTTACAATTGTTTGTCACACAAGTTACAAAGAAATTTTCATTTATCTAAAAGGAACGTGTTTTCTTGAATAGATTATACACAATGGTAATTTCAAATAAAATTAATTCAAATGAACTTGATTCACCTCTGATAAGTAGCCATTACGAAGTCGGTATGCATCATCCGTATGGTGAATTAATTCTGTATTATGCGTCACCATAACAATCGTTTTGTTTTCTTGTTCGTGAATTTCTTTAAACAATTCCATAATTGTTCCAGAAGTTTCCTCATCGAGATTCCCAGTCATCTCATCTGCTAAAATAATATCTGGTTCATTCATTAATGCACGAGCAATTGCAACCCGCTGTTGTTCTCCACCTGATAGTTTAGCAGGAAGCGACTTTTTCCGATGACCTAAACCAACTTGATCCAATAGGAACTCGGCCCGCTCTTCTATCGACTTGTTTTTCCTAAACTGCAACACAGGTAACATGACATTTTCAATGGCTGTAAGTGCTGGAAGCAGTTGATACTGTTGGAATATATAACTAATATGTTTATTTCGAATACCTTTACGCTCAGATGTGGACATTGCACTCGTTTCTTCTCCAGCAATCAACACTTCCCCTTGGGACACATGTTCAAGCAAACCCATTACTTGTAGCAATGTTGTTTTTCCTGAACCGGAAGGACCGATAATTCCAACAAATTCACCTTCCCCAATGGATACGTTTATATCTTTCAGTACGTCAACCCGCTCAGATCCTGCGGTAAACGTTTTGGAAACATTTCGTAATTGAATCACCCTAATACCCCCCTTAATTAAACTCTCGTAATCTATTCCCACGGGACCGGAAAAGAAGTGCTCCTGCACTGATACCGATTGTTAGAAGTAAACCTGCTATAAGGATACGTTCCAACCTACCCTTATTGTATACGCTCACATTATCATATGTTATACGAAAACAAAATAAGAGAACAACCAAAGTGCTCTCTTACTTTGTACCATATAACCATGACACTGCTACTGTTCCATACCCTGTATGGACTCCAGCAACTGGTACGAGTGATTCTATTTTTATTTTTAATTGACTATGTGCTTCTTGAATCTCTTCTTTCCACTGTATAGCTTTTTCTTTTACTCCTGCGTGCATCACACACATTTCTTTTAGATCATGCTTATCAATGGCTTTTTCAACAATTTTCATTAATCGGCGATGGGCTCTTTTTTTCGTTCGTACTTTTTCTTCTACAATAACTTTTCCATTATCAAATCCTAAAATCACGTGCATATTTAGTAAACTAGCAAACAATGCTTGGGTTGTACTAACACGTCCACTTTTACGCATTTGATCAAAACTAGCAGGCAATAGGTACATGTCCGTTTTATCAGGATATGTTCGAATCTCTGCAACAATATCTTCATAAGATTTACCCGCTTGTTCAAGCTCAATACCATTTTTAATCATTTTTCCAAGTGCATATGATCCAATTTTTGAATCTATCACCTCTACTGGAAAGCCAACATCCTCAGAAGCCATCACTGAACTTTGATAGGTTCCTGTCAATTCACTAGAAGCATGAATCGCTATTCCACAATCATACTCTTCTTTTAATTGCGCATATAGATTCAAAAAATCCCCATATGCTGGCTGGCTCGTTTTGGCACCATTCCCATGAATCCGTAGTTGCTCGTACACTTCTTCTTTCGTTAAATCAATATCATCTTTATATGAAATCCCATTTAAGATAACATTTAGGGACAAAACATGAATATTATGTTCTTTTAAATATTCTTGTGAAAGTCCGCATGTGCTATCAGTGATCCATGCTATTTTTTTCATACCGCATCTCCTGTCTCCTGCAAATCTATGTTAAATGTACCTATTTAATCAAATTTAAGCAAGGATTATTATTACCTATTTTTTAAAAATATGAAATTCCCTTCAAAGAACATGTATCAATTACATCTTATATTGACTAAATCCTTGAATTCATGTAATGTCGTACATGGAAGTTCATAACTCGTTAGGTGAGGCTCCTGTGCAAGAGATATGCTACTGCCCAAAAACGTCCAAAGACGCCAATGGGTTTAACAGAAACCATCGACATAAGGTGGCTTTTAATGTAGTTGGATCATTAAATCCTATTTTGCACAGTGCTAAAGCTCTACGAATAGAGGATATTTGAGCACTCTTGTTTAGTCATGCATTTTTTTGCACTACTACTAACGTATGCACAAATCCCCCTTCTTACGTAGAAGGGGGATTTTTATGTAACATGTGAATCCACAACCTTTAAGAAACTAAAGGGGAACAAACATACGTTTAAAACAAGAATATAAAAAGCAGTATCCATGCTTCCAAAAAGAGAATCATTTGCTCATGAGGAGGTCAAACAATGGTAAAGTTAAATCACAAAAAGAAAGAACAATACACAAAGAGGATTGTTCATGCGCTACAAGATGGCAATAAAGAATTATTTTTAGAGAACTTTTTAAAACTGCATCCATCTGATCAACAAGACGTATTTATTCATTTATCAAACCCATTACGGAAAAAAGTGTATGCATTCGTTTCACCTAAACAATTTACCGAAGTGTTCGAAGGGCTTTCCATTGAACAACAAAAACTATTTTTCGCTGAAGTAAAAGAAAATTATTCTTCCGCTATGTTTAATCATCTTTTCACAGATGACGTCGTTCAATTTTTAGTAGAAATTGACGCAGAAAAAGCAGACCATATTTTAGATAAGATGAATGAAGAAAAGGCGAATAAAGTCCGCGTGCTTCTATCCTATCAAGAGGAAACTGCTGGAGCGATTATGACGAAGGAATTCATTAGTATTGCTTCAACAGATACCGCGGAGAAAGTGATTGAGTACTTGCGCACAGTGGCACCAAATGCAGAAATTATTTACTATAACTATGTCATTGATAAAGATGGTGTCCTAGTTGGGGTCGTCTCTCTCCGCGACTTAATTACAGCTCGTCCGGATGAGATGATTGAGAATATCATGAACAGCCATGCTGTTTCCGTAGATGAAGATCTTGACCAAGAAGAAGTGGCAAAAGTCATTCAAAAGTATGATTTGTTAGCCGTTCCAGTCGTATCAAAAGATCATCGTTTGCTCGGGATTGTTACTGTTGACGATATTATGGACGTTATGGAAGACGAAACGACCGAAGACTTCGGAGAAATTTCAGCTGCCAAAGGTGCTACAGACATCGGATTAAGTGCTTTTTCAGCAGCGAAAAAGCGGGCTCCATGGATTGTCTTATTAATGGTTCTTGGTTTAATTACAGGTGGAGTGATTCAACAATTTGAGGACACATTAGAATCTGTTGTATTGCTAGCATTTTTCATTCCGATGATTATGGACTCAGGCGGAAACGTTGGTACACAGTCCTTAGCGATTTCTGTACGTGGATTAGCACTTGGAACGATTCAAAAAGACGGATTTCTTCGCTTGATCCGGAGGGAACTTACAACAGGAGCATTGATTGGATTTGCCTGCATGTTGCTCATTTCTACCATCGTCTTTTTCATTTATGGAAACGGCATGTTAGGGATTGTCGTTGGTGTATCTATTCTATGTACTCTAAGTATCTCAGCAGTCATTGGAGCATTAATTCCAATTATTATTGATAAGCTAAACATTGATCCAGCTGTAGCTTCAGGACCATTTATTACGACATTAAATGATATTGCAGGACTCATGATCTATTTCACGATTGCTACAAAACTTATCGAATATATTTGATAAAGTGAAGTTTCATATAGTAGGATATTACTGCACATTCACGCGTGACAAAAAACGAACATGTTCATCAGAATCTCTGACGAATATGTTCGCTTTCTTTTTTATCCATATATGCCTCATATACGTAAACGACTGAACAAAACCAAACGATGGAAATGGTTAATGCCCCTAATACATCCGAAGCAAAGTGGGCCTCTAAAAAGACACGACTTAAACCAACTAAAAACATGAGCACAATACTTACCGCATATAAACTCACTTGTAGTGCTTGATTTCTTATGTACATATAAATTAAAAACATGAGGAAACAAATCAAAATCGTACTTCGCATCGTATGTCCACTTGGAAAACTGTATGAAGGAATGTTTAATGAGAAATCAAATACTTCAATTTCCTTTGCCTCTCCAGGGCGCTCTCGTCTGAAGAGTAACTTCAGAAGTAAATTAACCGCCACCCCTCCAACAGAAACAGTTAAAAACAACACAAGGTGGTGCCAAAACCGCTTATATAAAAAGAATGCAGCAATTCCAAGGGTAAATGCTAAAATCACTTCACTGGAACCAAAGGCTGAAATAAAAGTCATTACCGAATGGACGAATCCACCCTCATTTGTATCTGACCAATCGAGCATCCATTTGTCTAAAGGAAATCCTCCAGCTGAAAAAGTCCATACTGCGATTCCGATAAACGCAACTAAAAAACTAATGATTAGAATCCCTAAAGGTTTATTTTTCATTTTACAAACTCCATTCATCACTTGAGTTAATTTCATTATGACAATACTGAGTGAATTTCATAATTACCAAAATCAGCTATGTCAATACAGCATATATTTTCGAAAGACCTAACGGAACTACATGTTAAAGTGAAAAGCATAAAATGCGTATTATGAAATTCATTAAACTAATTCGCACAATAGAACAAGCCATATTGAAAAAAACATAATCTAGCAAACCATTTCTTTATTCTATAACGACGCTATATAGGTGTCAATGATTGTTATATGATTCTCAATTGAACGGATCTTCTAATGAGCGTATATACCTTCTTCGTCTGTTGATTTGAAGGTTGTCCCTCAAATCTGCCCTCGTTTATCGTAAATTTGTCTCTCCTAATAGAGTATTTCTTGTCATTTCACCATAAACATACTATACTATTAATTGGTTCGTAAACTCATGGGGAATTAGCTCAGCTGGGAGAGCGCTTGCGTGGCACGCAAGAGGTCGTCGGTTCAAGCCCGATATTCTCCACTCATTGAAACACCTACACATGTTGATATGTAGGTGTTTTTCATTTTCATAGTATCTTAATTTAAAGTTGCAAAAGTATAAATAAGACTCAAAAATCATTATAATCCTTTTTAGATAATAATTTCTACAATAAAAAAGGATTATAAGCCTTTGCTCTTCAACAATTGCGCCCAGTTGTTGCATAATTGGAAATGGTTATTTTACTTTTACTAGGGAAGATTTAGTTGCCATGAAACTCCAAAACAGTCATTAAGCCATCCGAACTTTTTACTAAAACCATAATCATCCAACGGCATAAGTGCCTGTCCACCTTCACTGAGCTTCTGATAAAGTAAGTCAATTTCCTGTTCAATTTCACAAGTTACATAAATTGAGAACGATGGTGTAAAAGAGAATTCGTGTTTCACATTACTATCAATGCACATGAATTGTTGTCCTTTTAAAGTGAAATAGGCTTGCATAACAGTACCTTCTTCTCCAGATTCACTAGCACCATATCTAATTATGTTCGTTATTTCTGAGTCCTCAATAAGTGACGTATAGAATTTCATTGCTTCTTCTGCTTTTCCATCTTGAAACATTAAAAACGGCATAACTTTTTGCATTACTAACCCTCCCCCTTCCAATTTCTGTCATATCATTATTTGCGCAAAATCTTCTCCATTGATTTCCACTTTGTTAACTCATCTGTAAGCTTATCTAAATAACGAATTTCTTGCATAGTTGATTCCTTGATATTTCCCACCAATTGATGGCTCTTTACACATAGTACCTGTTTATTTTGGTTTATTTCATCTACCACTTTTTAATTCTATACCCGAAGATATCATTCACTTCTTCAATGAT
>DATGUV010000192.1:0-20075 GCA_035301025.1 Bacillota bacterium
GATACAAACAGTGATTTCTCCCTGTTAAGAAGCGAGAAGGAAAAAGAATTGTTAGCTACATTAGGGGCATTCCCAGCAGTAGTAGCTGATGCAGCAAGTAAACAAGAACCACATCAAGTAACACATTACGTATTTTCGCTAGCAACTGCCCTGCATAGTTTCTACAACGCAGAAAAAGTACTAGATAAAGATCACCCAGAACGCACAAAAGCTCGGGTAGCATTCATGAAATCCGTTCAAATTACCTTAGCAAATGCTTTGAAACTCATCGGTGTCCACGCACCAGAGAACATGTAACACTTTTTTTAAAAAAAGGAATCCTTCTACACCAGGCGCGTAGTAGGAGGATTCCAATTACAACATTCGGCCTCTCGATATAAAGCTGCAACATTCATTAGCAGGAGGCTACATGATTCAAATAGTGGATTCATTGTACGTATTATAGTTAGGTTACTGTAGATATATTGACTGAATGCTCATTCATATAGTAGAGTATAAAGTGAGCGTTTTGTAAGCGCTTAATAGAAAATGTAGATGAACGATACGTAGAACTCGCTTTTTCAAAGAAGTGGCTTTCTACATTTTAAAATGACACATGCAAACGGTTCAAAAAGATTGTATACTAAGCGTAAGGAGGAGCACATAATGGACCGATTTTTATTGTTTAACTTACTAGCATTTATTTTGATTACGTTGTACGCATTATATTTATTTGCCAAAGCGGTTGCTACAAGAATTGCATACATACGCACTGGACAAAAAACAGAGTTTGATTTAGCGCTGAAAGAACGTTTGAAAAAAGTGGGAACCATTGTTTTTGGACAAATGAAATTGTTCAAAGATAAAAAATCAGGTATCATTCACTTTATGTTGTTTTACGGATTTATTCTCGTTCAATTTGGTGCCATTGACATGTTCGTGAAAGGATTGGCCCCTGGAAAACACCTTCCATTTGGACCAGCTTATCCAGCATTTACGTTTTTCCAGGAAATTGTTACCATTACAATTTTGATAGCTGTTTGGTGGGCATTTTACCGTAGATATTTGGAGAAGCTTACAAGACTGGATCGCACATTTAAAGCAAGCCTCGTCCTCATTTTTATTGGTACATTAATGCTGACGGTATTGCTCGGAAATGGAATGATTCATGTATGGCAAGGAACTGGACCAGTTTGGTCTGAGCCTGTGGCAAGTGTGATTGGCTTGGCTTTCGGATGGATGTCTGAAACAGCTGCAATGGTGACGTTTTTCGTCGCTTGGTGGATTCATACCATTACGATTCTCGTATTCTTAGTATATATTCCACAATCCAAGCACGCACACTTAATTGCCGCACCAGTGAACGTGTTTTTAAGTAAACGTGTACCCGGAAAACTAAAAACATTAAATTTTGATTTTGATGAAGAAGATATGGAAAATGAAGAAGAAATGACTTTTGGCGTTGGGAAAGTGGAAGATTTTGACCAATTACAAATGATGGATTTTTACGCATGTACAGAATGTGGGAGATGTACAGACGTATGTCCGGCGGCAGGTACAGGGAAAATGCTTTCGCCAATGGATATTATGATTAAATTACGGGACCATTTAGGTGAAAAAGGTGCAGCTATTACAGGGAAATCTCCGTGGGTTCCTTCCTTTGCTTTTGCAGATGCACCGGAAACAGAGCTTGCGCGCATGTCTCGTGAAGATGCTAGTGAACAAATGAGCGCTGTGCAAATGATTGGTGACGTCATTACAGAAGAGGAACTTTCGGCTTGTACAACATGTAGAAATTGTGAAGATGCATGTCCTGTAATGAACGAACACGTTGGACAAATCATTGATATGAGACGTTACTTAGTTATGACTGAAGGGAAAATGGATCCAGAAGCTCAACGTGCAGTCATGAATATTGAGCGTCAAGGTAACCCTTGGGGGCTATCAAAACGCGACCGCATCAAGTGGCGTGACCTAGAAGAAACAGTAGAAATCCCTACAGTAAAAGAATTGAAAAAAGAAGGAAAAGAATTTGAATATCTTTTTTGGGTAAGTTCTATGGGTTCATATGATAGCCGTAGCCAAAAAACAGCAATGGCTTTCGCAAAACTTATGAATCAAGCAGGTGTTTCCTTCGCAATTTTAGGTAATAAAGAAGCAAACTCGGGAGATACTGCACGCCGGATTGGAAATGAGTTTTTATTCCAAGAAATAGCAGAGAAAAACATTAAAGAATTTAAGAAAAATAACGTCACGAAAATTGTTACCATTGATCCACATGCATACAATATCTTTAAAAATGAATATCCTGATTTTGGATTTGAAGCAGAAGTCTTGCACCATACGCAAATGTTGCACGATTTACTATCTAGCGGCGCGTTAAAACCAAAACGTGCCATTAATGAGAGGCTCACATATCATGACTCTTGTTATTTAGGTAGATATAATGGTGTATATGATCCACCAAGAGAAATTTTACAGGCGATTCCTGGCCTTGAACTAGTTGAAATGGATCGCAGTCGTGAAAATGGTATGTGTTGTGGTGCAGGTGGTGGGCTCATGTGGACAGAGGAAACGACAGGAAACCGCATAAACGTCGCTCGTACAGAACAAGCATTAGCTGTGGAGCCTACAATGATTTCGAGTGCTTGTCCGTTCTGCTTAACGATGCTAAGTGATGGAACAAAAGCAAAAGATGTGGAAGAAGATATTAGCACAATGGACGTTGCTGAAATTCTAGCAATTTCTGTCCTTGAAGATACGGATGAAGAAGTAGCATCATAAATATAAATGGAGATAGAGTCTATCTCCATTTATCCTCGCTCATTGATTGAGCGAGCGTTCAGTCAACTTCGTAAGCGCTATCATAAAAAGATATGTAATGATAAAAAGGGAGGAAGTTATTCAATGAGAAAAACAGTAATTGTATCAGGTGCACGAACTCCATTTACACGATTTGGTGGAGCATTTAAAGATGTAAAAGCAAGTGTATTAGGTGGAGTTGCTATTCAAGAAGCAGTCAACCGAGCGTCGATTGACGGTGGAGATGTAGATGAAGTAATTTTCGGAAACGTCCTTCAAGCAGGTCAAGGTCAAATCCCGTCGCGTCAAGCAGCAAGGGAAGCAGATCTTCCTTGGTCCGTTAAAACGGAAACCGTTAACAAAGTGTGTGCTTCAGGAATGCGCAGTGTAACATTAGCAGACCAGTTAATTCGCCTAGGAGATGAAGATATTATTGTTGCAGGTGGAATGGAAAGTATGAGCAATGCTCCGTACATGTTACCTGATGCACGTTGGGGAAATCGTATGGGGGATAAAACGGTTGTTGACTCCATGGTACATGATGGACTTTCTTGTTCATTTACAGGAGCACATATGGGGACATATGGAAACCGCACAGCGGAATCTTTTCATCTATCACGAGAAGAACAAGATAAGTGGTCGTATGAGAGTCATCAAAAAGCAATTGCTGCAATTGAGACTGGTAAGTTCGCTGAAGAAATTGTACCAGTTGAAGTACCACAACGTCGCGGTGAGCCAGTTGTTGTAGATACAGATGAAGCACCAAGAAAAGATACGACACTAGAAAAACTAGCTCAATTACGTCCGGCTTTTGGAAAAGATGGAACCATTACTGCTGGAAATGCTCCTGGGGTAAATGACGGAGCATGTGCATTTGTTTTAATGTCTGATGAGAAAGCAACGGAACTTGGAAAAGAGCCTCTAGCAACTATTTTAGGACATGCAGAAGTGGCTATTGAAGGAAAAGACTTTCCAGAAACACCAGGACACGTCATTAATGCATTGCTGGAGAAAACAGGTAAATCCGTAGATGATATTGACTTGTTTGAAATTAACGAAGCATTTGCGACGGTATCTCTTGCTAGCATTAAGTTAGCGAATATCGATCCGGAAAAAGTGAATGTAAACGGTGGTGCAGTCGCTCTTGGTCACCCAATTGGTGCAAGTGGTGCGCGGATTATTTTAACGCTAGTTCATGAATTAAAACGCCGCGGTGGCGGTACTGGAATTGCTGCAATTTGTAGTGGTGGCGGTCAAGGTGACGCTGTAATGATTGAAGTAAAATAAATACGTAAAGAATGGGTTTTATAACCCCTAAAAATAGTGAGGTCCAGGCAACTCGTACATGTGAAATTTTAACAAGTACAAGTTGCCTGGACATGGGGATACAACCGTATAGAGATGAAGGGAATGAAACAAATAAATGGATATTAAAAAAATTATGGTCATTGGAGCCGGTCAAATGGGAGCTGGAATTGCTCAAGTATGTGCAGTGGCAGGGTATGAAGTTCTCCTTCATGACCAAAGTGACGAAGCTCTTAATAAAGGTCTTACAGGAATTGAAAAATTGCTCGCCCGCTCTGTGGAAAAACAGCGCATGACACAAGAGGAAATGGACGCATCACTTGCTAACTTTACAAAAACATCTCGTCTGGAAGATGCGAAAGACGTAGATGTAGTGATTGAAGCGGCGATTGAAAAAATGGATATTAAAAAACAAATTTTTCAGTCCCTAGATACGATTGTACCTAGTCATACAATTTTAGCGACGAACACATCTTCACTGCCAATTACGGAACTAGCGGCTTCAACAGGCCGTCCAGATCGTGTCATTGGCATGCACTTTATGAACCCTGTTCCAGTGATGAAGTTAGTTGAGGTCATCCGAGCGATCCAAACGAGTGATGAAACGTGTGGAACGATTGAAGCGCTTGCAGAAACATTACATAAAACAACTGTTGAAGTAAAAGATTTCCCTGGATTTGCAGCAAATCGTATATTAATGCCGATGATTAATGAAGCCATTTCTGCGGTCCACGAAGGCGTTGCTTCCATCGAAGACGTAGATACCGTCATGAAACTTGGAGCCAACCATCCAATGGGTCCACTTCAATTAGCTGATTTTATTGGCCTGGATACGTGTCTGTATATTATGGAAGTATTGTACGAAGGGTTTAGTGACAGCAAATATCGCCCAAATCCACTTCTTAGACAATACGTTCAAGCAGGCTGGCTCGGGCGCAAAACAGGCAAAGGATTTTACACCTACGATTCATAATCGATTCACAAATACACACGAATGTTGAAAACATGAATAGCTACTATACATAGAGCCTTTCATGAATGCATGAAAACACATGAATGTAGCAAACAGGTGACACGTTCGTCTCACCTGTTTGGTTGCATCCGTTACTAAAGGAGGATGTACCATGAATATACGCTTTACTGAGGAACAAGAAATGATGCGAAAGGTCATTCGTGATTTTGCCCAAAAGGAAATCGAACCAGCAATTGAGCGGATGGAGCGAGAAGACCGCTTCCCTATTGAAATCGTCAAACGCATGGGTGAATTAGGATTCATGGGAATACCAATCCCGACGAAATATGGTGGCAGTGGAATGGACTTTATTTCTTATATTTTAGCAATTGAAGAGTTATCAAAGGTGAGTGCAACGATTGGTGTTATTTTATCTGTTCATACCTCTGTTGGAACAAACCCAATTTTATATTTTGGCACCGAAGAACAAAAACAAACATACATACCAAAACTTGCTTCAGGAGAATATATTGGTGGATTTGCGTTAACAGAGCCAAGTGCAGGCTCCGATGCTGCCAAGTTAAAAACTAAAGCAATAAAAGACGGAGATTCCTATGTACTATCAGGGTCTAAAGCCTTTATTACAAGTGGTGGGGAAGCTGATACATACATTACATTTGCTCGTACAAGTGATGAAGGAGGAACCAAAGGAATTAGTGCTTTCATTCTTGAAAAAGATACACCAGGCCTTCATATCGGGAAAAAGGAAAAGAAAATGGGTCTTCGCGGTTCTTCAACCGTTACCTTAACGTTTGATCAATGCCGCATTCACGAGAGTCAATTGCTAGGTAAAGAGGGAGAGGGTTTTTCCATTGCTATGGCAAACTTAAATGTCGGTCGCATTGGAATTGCCGCTCAAGCCCTCGGGATCGCTCAAGCAGCTCTCATGCATAGTACCAATTATGCAAAGGAACGAGAACAGTTCGGGAAACCAATCGCTCACCAACAAGGGGTATCTTTTAAACTGGCAGATATGGCTACAGAAGTTGAAGCAGCTAAGTTACTGACCTATCACGCAGCTTCCCTCGTTGAAAAAGAGATTCCATGTATTAAAGAAGTGTCCATGGCGAAAATGTACACCTCAAAAACAGCGCGAAAAGCAGCGATTGAAGCGGTCCAAATTTTTGGTGGTTATGGATATACAGAAGATTATCCAGTAGAACGATTGTTTAGAGATGCTAAAGTAACAGAAATTTATGAAGGCACGAATGAAATTCAACATATTGTCATCAGTAAGCAATTAATTTAATTTCACACGTATCGACATGAGGCATGTCCGTGGATCTGGTAAATTCGAACGACTTAGCGGATTTACAGGTTTTATGGATGTAGCATAACATACGTATTGTGAAATTCATAATGCGCTGAAAGATTAAAGGGGATGAGGAAATGGATTTTCAATTAACAGATGAACAACAAATGCTCCGTAAAATGGTTCGTGATTTTTCTGAAAAAGAAGTGGAACCAACGGCTGCTGAGCGGGATGAAGAGGAGCGTTTTGATCGGGATATTTTTGATCAAATGGCGACCCTCGGATTAACAGGCATTCCTTGGCCAGAAGAATATGGTGGAATTGGTTCAGATTATGTAAGTTATTGTATCGCTGTAGAAGAATTATCTCGGGTGTGCGCTTCTACCGGTGTAACGCTTTCAGCCCACGTGTCCTTAGCAAGTTGGCCAATTTTCACCTATGGCTCTGAAGAACAAAAACAAACATTTTTAAAACGATTAGCGACAGGAGAAGCGTTAGGAGCATATGCTCTCTCTGAACCTGGTGCTGGAAGTGATGTTGCTTCCATGAAAATGACGGCAACAAAAGATGGAGATGACTACATTTTAAACGGGAGCAAAGTGTGGATTACAAACGGAGAAGTAGCGGATATATACGTCGTGTTTGCAAAAACTGATGAATCTGCCAGACATCGAGGCATCTCTGCTTTTATCGTGGAAAAAGGAACGGAAGGGTTTACGTTTGGGAAAAAAGAGCGAAAACTAGGAATTCGTTCATCCCCTACAACTGAACTCATTTTTGAGGAGTGCCGTATTCCTGCAGCGAATTTACTCGGAGAAGAAGGAGAAGGGTTTACCATCGCGATGAAAACGTTAGATGGTGGGAGAAATGGAATAGCGGCTCAAGCACTTGGGATTGCTCAAGGAGCGTTGGATGCTTCCATTGATTATGCAAAAGAAAGAGAGCAATTTGGCAAACCGATTGCACACAACCAAGGCATTTCTTTTAAATTAGCTGATATGGCTACAGACATCGAAGCGGCTCGACTATTAACGTATCAAGCAGCATGGCTTGAGTCTGAAGGCCTTCCGTACGGGAAAGCATCCGCCATGTCTAAGTTGTTTGCTGGTGACGCTGCCATGAAGATTACGACTGAAGCGGTCCAAGTATTTGGTGGATATGGCTATACGAAAGATTATCCTGTAGAGCGATACATGCGCGATGCAAAAATAACACAAATTTATGAAGGTACGAATGAAATTCAGCGCCTTGTGATTGGTCGCATGGTAACGTCAGAGTAACGAATTATTCAGAGAGGAGAATATACATGAGTTCTAATAAGGAATGGATTCAACACCAAGATATTCGAGCACTTGCACGTGGGATTACTATGATTGAGAATGATCATCCAGATAAACTTTCCTTACTAAGTGAGATATTCTCCAAACAAACAGATTCCATTTTTGTTGGAATTACCGGCTCGCCAGGTGCAGGAAAAAGCTCCCTCGTCAATCGTCTCATTACAAAAATTCGCAGCGTGGGAAAAACCGTTGCGGTCATTGCTGTTGATCCAACAAGTCCTTATAGTGGCGGGGCTTTGTTAGGTGACCGGGTTCGCATGCATGAACATTATACAGATGACGGTGTATTTATCCGGAGCATGGCAACACGTGGCAGTTTAGGTGGGCTCGCTCGAGGGACGAAAGACGTGATGCGAGCTTGTGCAGCGTTTGGATTTGATGTAGTCATTGTAGAAACGGTGGGAGTCGGACAATCTGAATTAGATATAATGAAAGTAGTGGATACAACAGCTGTCGTATTAACACCTAATAGTGGTGATATTTTACAAATCTTTAAAGCAGGCATTATGGAAATCGCTGATGTATTTGTCATTAATAAAGCAGATATTCCAGGCGTCGTCAAATTACGCCGCTTACTACGAGAACTCGTTATGATGACGGAATCCGAATCAAAAAAGACAGATATTGTCGAAACCGTTGCAACAGAAAATCGTGGGATTGATACATTGTGGGAAAAAATAGAGGCGCATCAAACGTTCCTACAAACGACTGAAGAAGGGCAAGAAAAACGAAAAACCCAGCGCACCTATGAAATTTATGAACTCATCCGTGAAGAAATATGGCGGGATGTTACTTCATTTATTGAAAATGAACAACTAAAAGATACCATTGCGTCTGACGATGATCCATATGAAAAGGCAAAAGCGTGGTACACCTTATGGAAAGAAAGGGGCGATGCACATGGTTGAGTCTACCGTAAAAAACAGTGCACTCGTCCAAGTACGACGAGATCAAATTATTCAGAGTGCACTATCCTTGTTTAAAGAAAAAGGTTTTCATAAAACGACTACTCGAGAAATTGCTAACGTTGCTGGATTTAGTATTGGTACATTATATGAATATATCCGGACAAAAGAAGATGTGCTTTATCTCGTGTATGAATCGATTTATGAGCAAGTGTCCACTCAAATGACACCACTTATGAAGCAAGAACATCCAACAATCCATGACATGTTAAAAATTGTGGAATCATACTTTCATATGATGCATGAAATGCAAGAAGAGGTTATTTTGTTATATCAAGAAATGAAATCTTTACCTGCAGAAAAACGCACGTTCATCCTTAAACAAGAGCGTGCACTTATCCGATTATTTACGGAAATGATTACAGAAGTTGCACCTATGAAACTAGCACCTCTTGAAGCGGATGTGATTGCGAATAATATTTTTATCCAAGGGCAAATGTGGGGATTTAGAAGATGGGCCCTACAAAAGCAATTTACTTTTGAAACGTATGTCTCGTATCAATTAACATACATCAAACGAGCATTACACATCAAAGACTTGTAATAGATACACCCCTCAACACGACGAACCCTACAAGATGAGCGTACGTTACTAAGGTATGAGAAGGATTCATTTGCGGATGATCTTTTACCAATAAAAGGGGGATTACAGATGGAGAAACCAACAATTTATCAACCGAAACATCCTGTCCGTTTCGTAACCGCATCTAGTTTGTTTGACGGACATGATGCTTCGATTAATATTATGCGTCGGATTATGCAAGCAAGCGGAGCTGAAGTGATTCATTTAGGCCATAACCGTTCTGTACAAGAAATAGTTGAAGCAGCCATCCAGGAAGATGTCCAAGGAATTGCCGTGTCGTCATATCAAGGAGGACATGTGGATTTCTTTAAATATATGGTTGACTTATTAAAAGAAAACGATGCTTCACATATTCGCGTCTTCGGCGGTGGTGGAGGAACAATCATTCCTAGAGAAGCGAAAGAATTACACGATTATGGAGTTGCATGGCTCTTTTCACCGGAAGATGGCAGAAAGTATGGCTTACAAGGCATGATTAATAAAATGCTTGAACAATGTGATTTTCTGCCACCAATGGATCCAAAAACAGTCTTTGAACAAGTAACTTCTGGTAATAAGCAAGCCATCGCTCGAATGATTACGTATGTGGAAAATAGTGATAGGGAAGAAAAAGACGACATATTAACGACCATTCGCAAACAAAAGAATGCATCCATTCCTGTGCTAGGAATAACTGGTACAGGCGGGGCCGGAAAAAGTTCATTAACCGATGAATTAATCAGGCGTTTTATTCACGAAATTCCTCATAAAAAAGCAGCGATTCTTTCCATTGACCCAACAAAGCGAAAAACAGGGGGATCTCTTTTAGGGGACCGTATTCGAATGAATGCCATTTTCAATGACCGGATTTTCATGCGCTCACTAGCAACCCGTGATTCAAGAAGTGAATTATCCGCAGCCATTGAAGATGTACTAGACGTACTACAAGGAACCGATGTAGACATTATTATTGTCGAAACAAGTGGAATTGGGCAAGGAGATGCAGCGATTACTGACGTCACAGATTTGTCCATGTATGTGATGACTGCTGAATTCGGAGCGCCAACTCAACTAGAGAAGATCGACATGATTGATTATGCAGATTTTATCGTAATTAATAAATTTGAACAAAACGGTTCTGAAGATGCCCTGCAACAAGTGCGTAAACAGTATGAAAGAAGTCATATGCTGTTTCACGAAGACCCAGCATCCTTCCCAGTCTTCGGTACGATTGCTAGTCAATTTAATGATGCTGGAACCAATGCCCTTTTTGCGTCGATTATTGATACATTACAGGAGCGCTATGGATGGGATGATACGGTTGATTTTGAGCGGAACGTCATTGCGACGAAAGATCAAATGATTATTCCGAATGAACGAAGACATTATTTAAGAGAAATCACTCATACCGTCCGCTCGTATCATGACACAGTTCAACAGCAAAAGAAGTTGGGCAGGTCTGCGTATCAACTTCATGGAGCTGCAGCAGTCCTTGAAGAAGAGGATTTACAAGAGACGTTAACGGAGAAAAAAGCGTCATACATGGATCAACTTCTTCCAACGGCGAAAGAGACTATTGAGGCGTGGGAAGAGAAAAAAACCGCCTATAAAGGTAAAACAATGGACTTTAATGTCCGAGATAAAACAATCACCATGGACATTACAACGACATCGTTAGCTGGATTAGCCATTCCAAAAGTTTCTTTTCCGAAGTTTACGGATTGGGGAGAACAAATAGAATGGACGATGAAAGAAAACGTTCCAGGAGCGTTTCCTTTTACGGCAGGAGTATTCCCCTTTAAACGACAAGGAGAAGATCCGACAAGACAGTTTGCCGGTGAAGGAACACCCGACAGAACCAATCGACGATTCCATTATTTATCGAAGAATGATGATGCGAAACGATTATCCACAGCCTTTGATTCAGTAACATTATACGGTGAAGATCCGGATGAACGTCCAGATATTTACGGAAAAGTTGGCGAAAGTGGCGTGAACATTTGTACGCTAGAAGATATGAAAAAATTGTATGCTGGATTTGATTTAACAGATCCACAAACGTCTGTCTCCATGACCATTAACGGTCCAGCACCAATTATTTTAGCGATGTTTTTTAATACAGCCATTGATCAACAAATCGAACACTTTACACAAGAACATGATCGTACACCTACAGAAGAAGAGGCGCGAAAGATTCGCAAAGAAACATTAGCCGTTGTTCGCGGGACTGTTCAAGCAGATATTTTAAAAGAAGATCAAGGACAAAACACGTGTATATTCTCAACGGAATTTGCTTTACGAATGATGGGAGATGTACAGCAATATTTTATTGATGAAAACGTCCGAAATTATTATTCCGTATCGATTTCTGGCTATCACATTGCTGAAGCCGGAGCAAATCCGATTACACAACTAGCCTTCACACTAGCGAACGGCTTTACGTATGTAGAATACTATTTAAGTAGGGGAATGGATATTAATGACTTTGCGCCGAACTTATCTTTCTTTTTCTCCAATGGACTAGACCCAGAATACACAGTCATTGGACGTGTGGCTCGCCGCATTTGGGCAGTGACGATGCGAGATAAATATGGAGCAAACGAGCGGAGTCAAAAGTTGAAATATCATATTCAAACGTCAGGTCGTTCCCTGCACGCACAAGAAATTGATTTCAATGACATTCGCACGACATTACAAGCGTTACTCGCCATTCAAGACAACTGTAATTCTTTGCATACAAATGCATATGATGAAGCCATTACAACACCTACAGAAGATTCTGTGCGCCGAGCAATGGCCATCCAAATGATCATTAACCGAGAGTTCGGTTTAATGAAAAATGAAAATGCATTGCAAGGATCCTTTATTATTGAGGAACTAACAGATCTTGTGGAAGAAATGGTATTATTAGAATTTGATCGTATGAATGATCGTGGTGGGGTGTTAGGTGCTATGGAGCGTCAATATCAACGAGGGAAGATTCAAGAAGAATCCTTACACTATGAGTCGAGAAAGCATTCTGGCGATTTACCTATTATCGGTGTTAATACGTATATGAATCCAAATCCACCGTCAGATGATACCATTGATCAAATGGAGTTAGCTCGAGCAACGAAAGAAGAAAAGGAAACACAAATCCATGCTCTACTCTCATTCCAAGAGGAACATACAGATAAGGTAGAAGCGGCGCTAAAGCAATTGAAAGAAGTCGCTTCATCTGGAGGAAATATTTTCACAGAATTGATGGAAACCGTAAAAGTGGCAAGTTTAGGACAAATTACAAACGCATTATACGAAGTGGGTGGACAGTACCGCCGCAACATGTAATCACCTGAGAACAAGCAATTTCATAACAAAAAAGTTTAAGGGGATGACCATTCCTTAAACTTTTTTGTTATTTGAGTGAATTTTTGTAGCATATTTATCCCAAATTTGATTATAATGTATTGGGTAGTTTGAATGAGCTTCTTTGTCGGTAGATAGTAAATATCACAGACAAAAAACAGTTTTTAAAAGCAGTGAAATGTATTTCAAAAAATAAATCATAGATCTTATATCATTGTTGTTGACTTTTACAGTGAGATTTGTATGATATGAACTACAAATACATTTATGACGAATGTGTTTCACATAAATGACGAGGAGAAATAACCCCTCGTGTGCAGTCAAGTGCTGGCGTTTATCTGTGAGATACAATCATTATTTTAAGGAAATAAGTTTCACTTTATATTATACATGAAAAAGGGAGTGCATGGCTGTGAGTGTGAAGGAACTTAGCCACGAAGAAATTGAAAAAATGTCTATGGTTGACGTAGCAAACCTTATTTTAGTAGAGGAAAAACAACCATTATCTTTTTTAGATACGTTTAACAAGGTAGCTGCTTTAAAAGAATGGGATAATGACGTGAAAAAATCAAAAGTAGCCCAATTTTATACGGATTTAAATATGGATGGAAGGTTCATTACAAATGGATCCAACACTTGGGGCTTAAAGCGTTGGTATAAATTAGATGAAATTAGTGAAGAATTAACAAACCCATCGATGGAAGTGCTTGATGATGAATTTGAAGATGAAGATTCATCCTTCTTAAAAGTACCTGGTTTTGATGATGAAAAAAATGAAGGCGAAGACGACGATGACGATGAAGATGAAAAGGATTACGATGGTTTTGATGATCCGGATGCCGATGAAGAAGGCTATGACGATGAGTTTGACGATGATGAAGACGGCGAAGACTTTGGTGAAGATTATGATGAGGATGACGAAGATTAAGTTTAAAAAAGGTTCATTCTCACTGCTTGACTTTTAATCAATATATGCGTATTATTTTATTTGGGCTCATTAAATAAACGACCGTTATAGCGTTTCCCCAGAATATTTTGGGGAGACGCTTTTGTTATTTTATATACGAATGAATGGTGCAAGTAGGCGAACTACAATCCATGAGAACAACAATGGAAAGTCCTTGTAAAATAAGACGTCCCCTCAAATCTTGCCATCCAACATTCATTCACACAAAAACATTCAAGACAACCATGTGCATATGCACGATGTACTATAAAAATGATACATATCCTAAAGAATTGTTGGTTATCGTATAATTAGGTATGAGAAAGAGGGATGAACATGACAAAGTATATTTTTGTTACAGGTGGTGTTGTATCATCACTAGGAAAAGGAATTACAGCCGCTTCACTAGGTCGATTATTAAAAAACAGAGGACTCAAAGTAACGATTCAAAAGTTTGATCCATATATTAACGTTGACCCCGGAACAATGAGTCCGTATCAACATGGAGAAGTCTATGTTACAGAAGATGGGGCTGAAACGGATTTAGATTTAGGCCATTATGAACGTTTCATTGATATTAATTTAAATAAATATTCAAACATTACAACAGGAAAAGTATATTCAAGTGTCATTAAAAAGGAACGTCGCGGGGAATATTTAGGTGCGACGGTTCAAGTAATCCCTCATATTACCAATGAAATTAAAGAACAAGTATACCAAGCAGGCGATGCAACAGGCGCAGACGTAGTTATTACAGAAATTGGGGGAACTGTTGGGGACATTGAGTCACTTCCTTTCTTAGAAGCTATTCGTCAAATTAAGAGCGACATTGGAAAAGATAATGTCATGTACATTCATTGTACACTTGTACCTTATATAAGAGCTGCTGGTGAAATTAAAACGAAACCAACACAACATAGTGTCAAAGAATTACGCTCACTAGGTATACAACCTGACGCAATCGTACTACGCACAGAATTACCAATTAGTGAAGACAACAAAGAAAAGATTGCTCTATTTTGTGACATTGATGAAGAAGCTGTCATTGAAATGTGTGACGTGGAAGTATTATATGAAGTACCGATTGAATTACAAAAGCAACATTTAGATGATTTAACATGTAAACATTTGAACCTACAATGCAAAACTGCACAAATGGACGAATGGCATACACTCATTGAAAGTGTACGTAATTTAACGAAAAAAACCCACATTGGTTTAGTTGGAAAATATGTGGAGCTTCCAGATGCGTACTTATCGCTTGTAGAGGCATTGAAGCATGCAGGTTTTGCATATGATACAGACATTCATATTCACTGGATCAATTCAGAAGAACTGGATAAAGATTCGATTCAAAAAGAATTAGAACATGTAGACGGAATTGTCGTTCCAGGAGGATTCGGGAACAGTGGAATCGATGGGAAAATTGAAGCCATCCGATATGCCCGGGAAAACAATGTTCCGTTTTTAGGAATTGGGCTAGGTATGCAATTAGCACTTGTTGAATATGGACGTCACGTGCTTGGATTAAAAGGTGCACATTCAACAGAAATAGACCCTAAAACAAAACATCCAATTATTGTTGATCCAAATCCAAAAGAAGATTACGAACAGATGAATGGAAAGCTACGACTTGGATCATTTGAATGTATGGTCAAAAAGGGAACAAAAACTTCAAAAGCATATAATGAAGCAGAATCCATTCAAGAACGTCACCGAAATCAATACGAATTTAACCAAGTATACCAAGAACAATTTGAGAGAAATGGACTGACCTTTTCAGCAACGAGTCCAGACGGAAAATTCATTGAAGTGATTGAAATTGCAGAACACCCGTGGTTTACAGCATGTCAGTTCCATCCAGAATTCGCATCAAGACCAACAAAACCACATCCACTTATAAAAGGATTTATTGAACAGGCTGTTCAATAATCATCTGTAGAAAAGCAGACACGTATGTGTTTGCTTTTTTATCTTTTATGAATGAAATCGTTTAAATAGAAGGATAATTGTTATATATTGCGAATATCTAGTTAGGAGTATGTATTTTTCTTCAAAAGAATACATCATGTTTTGAAGAAAAATACATGTATACAATGAAACTCATGATGATAGGAAATACATGAAACGATTATGAGAAAGCTAAACTGGGGGTACATTCATGTCTGCAGATATCTTGATTATAGAGGATCAAGAAGGAATTCGCATGTTGTTATTGGAAATATGTACAAATGCTGGGTATCACGTATGTACAGCTTCTACCGGCAAAGAAGCAGTAGATATCTTAAATGAAAAAACGTTTCAATTACTTATACTCGACTACAATCTACCAATGATAAGTGGAGCAGAAGTGTTACGGAGGCTCGATCATTCTCGCGTGAAATCGGCAGTTATTTTAATTAGCGGGATGACAGAAGCAATTGATGATGAACTCATCCGCCATCCACTTGTAAAACATGTCGTTTCCAAACCCTTTGATATTCAATATATGCTTAGACTCGTTCAATCGATTCTTCCAACGTAAATTTTAGGGAATCGATTTTTCACGGAGTAGACAAAGAGAAATTCGCCATGTCCTACAGGTGATTAAGGTTGATTGTCTGCGTAGTAGTTGGTATTCTTAATAAGTGAAGGAATTTCAGCCTAGAATAGGAAGGGATCTTTTACTCGGTGCTTCATAAACGGTGTAAATATCCTTTGAAATTCACGAAGGTTTATACATATGTTCATTTGCTTAATTTATAAAGGAGGATTCGTTATGCCACTTGTATCTATGAAAGAAATGATGCTTAAAGGAAACGAAGAAGGCTATGCCATTGGTCAATTTAATCTAAACAACTTAGAATATGCACAAGCCATTTTAGAAGCTGCAGAAGAAGAACAATCACCAGTTATTTTAGGAGTATCTGCTGGAGCTGCCCGGTACATGGGAGGATTTAAAGTTGCAGTAGCAATTACGGAATCATTAATGGAGGAATATGGGACAACAGTGCCTGTAGCGATTCATTTAGACCATGGTGCTACCTTTGAGCAGTGTGCCGAGGCAATCCATGCAGGCTTTACGTCTGTTATGATTGACGGATCTCACCTACCACTAGATGAAAACATTGCTTTAACGAAAAAAGTAGTTGAACTTGCTCACATTCACGGTGTTTCTGTTGAAGCAGAACTAGGACGTATTGGTGGGGAAGAAGACGATCTTGTTGTAGAAGATGCTGAAGCCATGTACGCGATTCCGTCTGAATGTGAACGTCTCGTTGCAGAAACAAATGTAGACTGCTTTGCACCTGCATTAGGATCTGTTCATGGACCTTATAAAGGAGAGCCTAACCTTGGGTTCAAACAAATGGAAGAAGTTATGAATTTGACAAAAGTACCTTTAGTTTTACACGGTGGAACAGGAATCCCTACAAAAGATATTAAACGTGCGATTTCCCTTGGTACTTCAAAAATTAACGTAAATACTGAAAACCAGATCAACCAAGCGAAAAAAGTTCGTGAAGTATTAGCGGAACAACCGGACCTTTATGATCCTAGAAAATACTTAGGACCTAGTAGAGATGCTATTAAAGAAACAGTTATTGGAAAGATGCGTGAATTCGGATCTTCCGGTCGTGCATAAATCTACTAAAATCATGTATGGTAAGAGCTACAAATCAATGAAAAGAACGATAGATGCATCAATCAAGGGAGGAAGTCATGATGAAGTTTTTTATCGATACAGCGAACATTGATGAAATTAAAGAAGCTAATGCGTTAGGCGTTGTTGCAGGTGTCACGACAAACCCAAGCCTTGTAGCAAAAGAAGGTGTTTCTTTTCATGATCGCTTAAAAGAAATTACAAAAGAAATTTCAGGGTCTGTCAGTGCAGAAGTCATTGCTGAAGATGCTGAAGGAATGATTCAAGAAGGAAAAGAATTAGCTGAGATCGCACCAAATATTACCGTAAAAGTACCGATGACTCTAGAAGGATTAAAAGCAGTCAACGTTTTTAGTGAAGCGGACATTAAAACAAATGTGACACTAATCTTTAATGCTAACCAAGCATTGCTTGCAGCCCGAGCAGGAGCAACATATGTATCTCCTTTTATCGGTAGATTAGATGATATTGGACAAGATGGAATGGATTTAATCGCAACGATTTCGGATATATTTGATCTTCACGGAGTAGAAACCGAAATTATCGCGGCATCTATTCGCCACCCACTGCACGTAACAGAAGCGGCATTAGCAGGTGCAGATATTGCAACAATCCCGTACAGTGTACTAGGAACACTTGTGAAACATCCACTAACAGATCAAGGAATTGAGAAGTTTTTAGCGGATTGGGAAAAGCATTCGAAAGACTAATATACGTTTATGCAAATAGGCAGAAGGATGATTCAAGTACAATATGCTGTTCTTGAATCATCCCTTCTTGCTTTGTAAGCTTCTACAATAGAACCTCAAATCAAATAATTCCATTATAATTATGAACTCCATGCACACCTATACATACACTTTACATCCGATTACGTTGGAAATATGCACGCATTTTTTGAGTGAATTTCATAAATACCATCATTAGTTATTTCAATCCAACATATAGTTTCAAGCGACTTAGCAGAACGACATGTTGTATTGACGGAACATAACATACGTATGATGAAATGCATTAATTGATAAAAAACACTTTCAAGAAACGATTTCACGTGGTATGTTAAGCATATGAAAAAGATGTAGAATATGATAAAAAGCATGTTATTATATATATGTTGTACAATTTTTTAAGTCAACAAAAACGTTGTGTATATGTATGATGAGTATAGATTGATAAAATGACATTTGGATAAGAAGTCAAACACACAATACGTTAAAAAAAGTGAGGATTAAACCAATGGAAAAGATATTAATCGAAGGCGGATATGATCTTGAAGGAGAAGTGCATATTAGTGGTGCGAAAAATAGCGCTGTAGCACTCGTTCCAGCGGCAATTTTAGCTGATTCAACAGTAACCATTGACGGATTGCCTGAAATATCCGACTTACATACACTTGGAGAACTCATTGAAGAGTGTGGTGGTATAACGACTTGGGATGATTCTAAGAAAGGGACCGTACACATCGACCCTTCAGAAATGATTTTAATGCCTCTACCAGATGGGAAAGTGAAAAAATTACGCGCATCCTACTATTTTATGGGAGCAATGCTTGGGAAATTCAATCAAGCGGTTGTCGGTTTGCCAGGTGGATGTCATTTAGGTCCTCGTCCCATTGATCAACATATTAAAGGATTTCAAGCACTCGGTGCCGAAGTAACAAATGAACATGGTGCGATTTATATTCGTGCAAAAGAATTAAAAGGTGCACGGATTTATTTAGATATAGCTAGTGTAGGTGCGACAATTAATATTATGTTAGCAGCTGTTCGCGCTAAAGGAACTACAATCATTGAAAACGCAGCAAAAGAGCCGGAGATTATTGATGTAGCAACATTGCTTTCAAATATGGGAGCAAAGATTAAAGGTGTTGGAACAGATGTGATTCGGATTGAAGGAGTCTCCCGACTGCACGGATGTAGACATGTGATTATTCCTGATAGGATTGAAGCAGGAACATATGCAATCCTCGCAGCCGCTCAAGCAAAAGAAGTCCTTATTGATAACGTTATTCCTCAACATTTGGAATCGTTATTAGCAAAATTACGTGAAATGGGTGTATCTGTTCAAGAACGAGATGATCAACTACTCGTTGCATCGAACCGCTTGCTAAGAAGTGTTGATATAAAAACTCTTGTATATCCTGGGTTCCCAACAGATTTACAACAACCACTCACGTCTCTGCTTACAAAAGCAACAGGAACAGGCGTAGTCACAGATACCATTTATCCAGCGAGACTGAAGCATATTGATGAATTAAGACGTATGAATGCTACGATTAAAGTGGAAGGTGGATCCGCTATCGTCACAGGACCAACCCCATTAGAAGGAGCTAAAGTGAAAGCATCTGATTTACGTGCTGGAGCCTCCCTCATTGTAGCAGGTTTGATGGCGGAAGGAATTACGGAAATTACTGGCATTGAGCATATTGAACGGGGATATGAACACATTACAGATAAACTTACAAGTTTAGGTGCGCATATTTGGAAAGAAGACATGACCGAAGGAGAAATAACATCCTTTCAAAATCAATAATAACCTAGAGAATACACAATATGTATGGAAGTTAAAAGGAGAGAAACGAAAGTGGAAAGAAGTTTAACGATGGAATTAGTACGTGTAACCGAAGCAGCCGCATTATCATCTGCTCGTTGGATGGGACTGGGCTTAAAAAATGAAGCAGACGAGGCCGCAACAGAAGCGATGCGCCGTGTATTTGATACGATTCCAATGAAAGGTGTTGTCGTCATTGGTGAAGGGGAAATGGACGAAGCTCCGATGCTATATATCGGTGAAGAACTAGGAACAGGTGTCGGACCAAAAGTTGACGTAGCCGTGGATCCTTTAGAAGGTACAAGCATTGTAGCCCAAGGTACATGGAATGCGCTATCTGTCATTGCCATTGCTGACCGTGGAAATTTACTCCATGC
>DATGUV010000193.1:0-5384 GCA_035301025.1 Bacillota bacterium
GGTAATAGGAAATCATAGTTGATATACGTATATACATACCCAAATCCAATGAGCAAAATCGTAAAAATCAAGCCGATGATTAAGGAATAGTATACATAGGAGTATGCGAGAGATTGTTTCGTTATTTTTGTCATTAAAAAATCATCACTTTTTTGATCCACATTGTCTTCCATGTATTTTCCAAGAGCCCCTAAGGATGCTGTTGCTGTTGTAACAGCAGTTATTCCAGCGAACATCCATAAGAAAACAAACGCAGATGATTCATCAAAGGCTGGTAAGTTAGAAGAGATGTTTTCTGATAAAAATAGTATATACAATGTAATGATAATCATGACGGAGAAGAGAGAGAAAAACACACTCGCCTTATCTTTTAAAAATAATTTTGTATGACGTTTTACTAATGTAATCATACGCTCACCTTTCTTTTAATTTGTTCTGTGACTTGTAAGAAAACATTTTCCAGACTAGCTTTATTGATAGAAAAATCAGCAAGATACGGTTCTCCATCATGTAAAATTGGGATGGCATCTATCGTTGAATCAAGGGTTACGTGAAGGACATCTTCATCATCTACAAAGGAATGTTCCAAATCATGTAAGCAAGCAATAAGATTATCTTTTTGTAAAGGGTATAGCGTCAGTACTGTTTTAGAATACTCCCTTCGCAATTCGTCTGGAGTTCCCTCAACTTCTATAGACCCCTCATGCATGATTAGAACATAATCGACGTATTCAGCTTCATCGATATAGTGGGTCGTTAAAAAGATGGTGATTCCTTGCTCTTTCTGTAATTGTCGTAATAAAGACCATATTTCCTCTCGAGATTCTGCATCCAATCCGGTCGTAGGTTCATCTAATATTAAAAAACGCGGATGATGTAAAAGCGCTCGAAGAATATCCGTTTTTCGTTTTTCGCCACCTGAACATTTCCCATATAATCGCTGTCTTTTGTCAGTAAGATTCGTAAGGTTGAGTAATTCTGCCACCCGTTCTTTAGCAGCCTTTTTTCCCATGCCATGTAGTAACGCACGAACGATCAAGTTTTCCTCAATCGTTAACTCCTCATCCAATCGATGATTTTGAAAGACAACTCCTGTTACTTCTTGAAGATTCCCATCAGAGAAAATAATTTCACCATGATCTGGTTTTAGTAACTCAATCATCATTTGAATTACAGTCGTTTTCCCAGCGCCATTTGTACCTAAAAATGCAAATGTGGAACCTTCTTTTACATGGAAAGATACATTTTTTACAGCTTCAATGCTGCCAAAACGTTTACTTATTTGATTCACTCTCAGCATACATTTTCCTCCATTTTGAAATTTTTTCATTCATATCTTCAGCCTCTTTTTTAAGAATAAACAAGTAAATCAGGGAAATAATAGTATAAATAATAAGTACTAAGACGAATACAAGGATAAGATTTCTACCTGTTAATGGGATGAGATCTATTACAAAACCCGTAATAAAAACAATTAAAAAAATAAAGATAACGTCCATGGAAATATTTAGGAATAGTTGATGCATAGGCAGTCGATTCATGAATATAATGAAGACTGAAATTAAAGCACTAGAAATCGCTAACAACATAATATAACGACTATTAAATTCGGGCATATATGTTATGAAATATGTTGTAAACGTCAGGACTAAAGTAGTAATTGTAAATGTTGTCGCAAACAATATAAACCAATTACGCATCGTATAAACCTCCTTCTTCAAACAATTCCTTAAAGGATTTTCGGTAATGTCTCGTGACAATAAGTTTCTCTCCACTTGTCATTAATAGCTCATACCGACTATTTAACAATGCCCGAACGGATTGGATGTATCTTGGATTGATAAGCGTTTGTTTATTAATCCTTAGAAAATCAAATATAATTAACATTTGCTCTATTTCATATAAAGGGCGGCTATCTTCATATATATCTGTTTCCGTGTACAAAAATGTGATCCGGTTCACGGTTTCGATATACAAAATATCTCGGATATCAATTATTATTTGATGTTCTGAATCACTTAATAGTAGTGTGTGGGATAATTGATCGATAAAAGCTGTTAATCGAGAAATGTTTTTTGTTTGCTTTGGGGCATGAATAATGACCTCAGTTTCTTCATACGTCTCATTTAAATCTATTTTCCATCGCATAGCAATCTCCTTTCCTATATCCGTAGTATACAAGTACATAAATGGTTATAAAAGCCCTAAAACACAACGTACATAAAAAGCAACATAAGTTACATATAAAAATACTTCTTCTTAACAATATTCTTTCGTGTTTCTAAACATCTACTCACCATTCATTGGCAGCATCTGTTATACTATTTGTGCAACCTACATATAAAAATTCTATAAAGGAGGTTTGAAATTGAGTAAAGATCCATCAAAAGAAATGATTGTAGAGACGGAAAAAATATTGCGATATATTTCGGGGATTATTAAAAAGAATGGGCGGAAGATACTGCATCAATACCCAATAACGTCTCCACAATTTGTTGCACTTCAATGGGTGAGTGAGAAACGAAACTTTACAATCGGAGAATTATCTAAAAAAATTGGTTTAGCTTTTAGCACTACTACGGATTTAGTTGACCGTATGGAGAAGAATGAACTCGTAGAACGTGTGCGCGATCAAAAAGATCGCCGGGTCGTACGCATTCACATCTTAGATAAAGGAAAAGATATCATTAAGGAAGTAGTTAAAAAGAGGCAAGAGTATTTAGGGGAAGTACTAGCTTCACTTTCTATAAAAGAAATGGAACAAATGAATGAAGTATTAGGAATATTACACCATCAAATGCATCAACTAGATGAACAAGAAAAAATTAAGTAAATGATAAAGGAGTGCCTTTTACACATAAAGGGGCTCTTTTTTTGTGGAAAACTCTTCTTGAGGTGGTCTAAATTGAAATAAAGCTCGTATACATAATAGTACAAACCATCAATAGGAGGGAAAAGATGTTTAGGAAGAAAATAGTGATCTCTTTGGTCATCTTTTGTGCAATCGTTTTATTATCCGGTTGTTTGAAGAAAGAATCTCTTGAAGAAATGGATGTTCCACAAAACGAAGATGCGATAAAGACCTCAGAGGACGTAAGTGAATATGGAGAAGAAGACGGTTCGGAAATGGTTGCACGTGATTTGTATTTTATTGATGCCCATGGAATGGTGGCATCTCAAACCATTGAATTACCTCTTGAGGAATCGATGAAAGTAGCTACCCAAGTGATGGAGCATTTGATTGTGGATGGTCCTGGATCATCTATTGTTCCTAATGGATTTCGAGGTGTGTTACCAGAAGGAACAGAAATTTTAGGAATAAATGTACAAGAAGATGGAACAGTAATTGTAGATGTTAGTGAGGAATTTAAAGAATATGCGCCTGAAGATGAAATACGCATACTAGAAGCAATGACTTATTCTCTGACACAATTTGAAAGTATTGATACGATCCGTCTCCAAATAAATGGACATGAACAGCATGTCATGCCAGTGAATGGAACCCCGATTGGAAAAGGATATACGAGGAATAGAGGGATCAATGTCGTTCAAACAGACACAACAGACTTCCTTCAAAGTGAAGCGGTTACTGTGTTTTACCCGACAGAATATAATGATAATCGATACTATGTACCAGTTACTCAATACATTTCACAACATGAAACAAATAAGTACGAATCGCTTGTGAATGCATTAATTGAAGGGCCGAAATACCATACATTACAAGTTACACATGTGTTTAATCCACAAACGACCCTTACTTCAGAACCATCATTAACGGACGGAATTCTAGAGATTGAATTTAATGATCGCATTTTAAAAGAAACTGATGAAGGGGTTATTTCTGATGAGGTTATGGAAACCCTTGTACGCACATTAACGGATGATGATGCCGTCGAAGCGGTCCGAGTAAAAGTTGAAAATGTTGAAACGATTCAAAGTGAATCAGGAAAACTGTATGATGAACCTGTCACGAATGAACAATTTTTGCCTAAAGAAAAATTGTAACGCATGTATTTCTATAGACGAACGACCTATCTTGTCCATACAACATGTAGTCGCTAGGATGTAAGTGAACGAACATGTTGTATGGATACGTGTGTTTTTTAGGGAATAGTAAGACATTTGTATAGCTATATTCCTATGCATGTTATTCATTGTATACACGTCACATTCCTACATTTATTTTCAAAGTGTTTTTCTACATGTATTTGTGATACATTTGTATACTCAAAATAGTTGCGTGTTAATATTCCTTAAATATGCTAAAATGATGAAAGTATTTGAGAGGGGTAAATGAATGATGCGAAAAGATAACCGAAACATCGACGAATTACGTTCAATTACGATTACACCACATTTTACAATCCATCCTGAAGGATCTGTACTTATAGAAGTAGGGAATACAAAAGTGATTTGCAATGCAAGTATTGAAAACAGAGTACCACCATTTTTACGTGGACAAGGTAAAGGCTGGATTACTGCGGAATATGCCATGTTACCAAGAGCTACAAATCAGCGGAATATTCGTGAATCTTCTAGGGGGAAAGTTGGAGGAAGAACGATGGAGATTCAGCGCCTCATTGGGCGTGCTTTGAGATCTGTAGTAGATTTAGATGCTTTTGGTGAACGGACATTATGGGTTGATTGTGACGTCATTCAAGCAGATGGCGGGACACGTACAGCATCTATTACAGGTGCGTTTGTTGCAGTTGTATTAGCATTTGAAACGTTAATTGAAAAAGGAACTATTGAAAAAATGCCAGTGAATGACTTCTTAGGAGCAACGTCTGTAGGTGTTTTATCTACTAAAGAAACTGTGTTAGATTTAAATTATGAGGAAGATTTTGATGCGAATGTTGATATGAATCTTGTAATGACAGGTGCAGGAAAGTTTGTAGAAATTCAAGGAAGTGGAGAAGAAGCAACTTTCACACAAGAAGAATTACTTTCTATGCTATCTTTAGGTAGTCAAGGAATCCATGAGATCTTTGAAATGCAAGCTGACGTGTTAGGCCCAATCGCTGAAAAAATTGGAGCAATAGACAAAAAGGAAGAATAGTATGAAGAAAATTCTTATTGCAACTAAAAACAAAGGGAAAATAGCTGAATTCAATAGCTTATTTTCCCAATATGATGTTCAAGTTGTTTCATTATATGATTTACCTGAAGAAATAGAAGATATTGAAGAAACAGGTAGTACTTTTCAAGAAAATGCGGCATTAAAAGCAGAAACGATCGCGCGAACATTTGGATTATCGACTCTAGCAGATGATTCAGGATTAATCGTTGATGGTTTAGGTGGGGCTCCAGGAATATATTCTGCCCGTTATGCAGGGGAACCAACAGATGATTTGAAAAACAATCAATTACTACTGGAGAAT
>DATGUV010000194.1:0-2646 GCA_035301025.1 Bacillota bacterium
AAAAGCAAAAGAATATATCATTCAGCAGCAAGAAATAACTGGAGGAAGCAGCCATCTCATCATTGAAAAAAAGGAACGAGAGCACCATAATGCTAGCTATCAAATTGTATGTGATGGAGATATACTCAACAAACAAGAAATGTACGAAGCATTGAAATGTCGAGGATATGAAGTAGAATCCATGTGTACAGAAGCGATTCTCACAGGCTTATATGTTTGTCAGCAGGAGCATATGCTGAAATATATTCGCGGAGCGTTTAGTTTTATTATTTGGGATCCAGAAAGGGAATTACTTTTTGGTGCTCGGGATCCTTTTGGCATGAAACCTTTCTATTATATGGAGTATAAGAATGAGTGGTATTTTGCATCTGAAATGAAGTATTTTGAAGGATATATGCATCCCATTCATGTCAGTCATACCTCCTTACAACGATATTTTAGTTTTCAATTTGTACCTGGTAATCATACGATGTTCGGTGCGATTTCTACACTAGAGCCTGGCACGTACTTTTATAAAAAGGATGGTCAGTCACTGGACATTCAACCGTATTGGAAGCCAGAGTTTTGCCCTAGTGATACAGAGACAGCTAGTAAAATACAAAATATACAAGAGACGTTGCGCTCATCGGTACAACTGCATATGCAAAGCGAGAAAAAAATAGGAGCGTTTTTATCTGGAGGGGTGGACTCTAGTGCGATTGTTGCCTTAGCTCGTGAGGTTGATCCTAACATTCAAACGTTTACAGTTGGATTCGAGAGAGAAGGATATAGTGAAATTTCAATTGCAAAAGAAACGGCAGGGCAACTACAAGTAGAGAACATTCACTATGTCATTCAACCGGAAGAATTTGTCGGCCACTTACGACAAATTATCTATCACCTAGGAGAACCAATCGCAGACCCAGCAGCAATCCCGCTTTATTTTGCGACGAGAGAAGCGAGAAAACATGTAGATATTGTGTTATCTGGAGAAGGTGCCGATGAGCTTTTTGGTGGGTACAATATTTATAGAGAACCGCGTGATTTAAAAGTTTTTCGAGGGATTCCAAAACCTATTCAATCCATGCTTAAGAAGGTAGCCTCTGTCATTCCTGCAGGTGTTCGAGGGAAAAGTTTTATTGAACGTGGGACGACCCCACTTGCAGAAAGATTTATTGGAAACGCTCATATTTTTGCGGAAGATGAAAAGAAATTATTGCTCGTACATCATCAACCAGACATTCACTTTACAGATATAACAAAAGGAATCTATGAGGAAACGAGCCATTTGCCTGAAGAACTACAAATGCAGTCAGTGGATGTACGGACATGGTTACCAGGAGATATTTTAGTAAAAGCTGATCGAATGGCAACATCTCATGGGTTAGAACTACGGATGCCATTTTTGGATACAGCAGTCTTTCAAGTCGCATCTCAATTACGAGCAGAGGAATCGATTACGAAAGAAACAACAAAGTATGCACTTAGAGAAGCTATGCGTGGGATTGTACCTGATTCTGTTTTATATAATCGGAAATTAGGATTTCCTGTTCCTATCCGTCATTGGTTGAAACATGAGTTATATCATTGGGCAAAAGAAACGATCGAACAAAGTAATACAGGCTACTTAATTCATAAATCATACGTATTAGAATTACTAGAAACCCATCGATCTGGGAAATTAGATGTTTCCAGAAAACTATGGACGGTTCTGTCTTTCATGATTTGGCATGAAATATATATGGAATAAAAAGAAGTGCTGAGACGTGAATGTCTTAGCACTTCTTTATGTTCGCGAAATGATTATTGTTTATTTGTTTTATAAAAACTGTAATCTCTTAAAAGTTCAAGCAATGCAATACATAAAGAGAAAAAGAACACTCCATGTTTAAAAATAATAATGCCTTGTGATCCGTCACCAAATAAAATACATATTAGCCCAAACACAATTACATAAAAAATTGTATGTATACGCGTTTTTAGAGCTGCTTTATCAATATTTTTCTTCTTATATATGGCTCCTAAAATAAGATATATTAAAAGTAAAATGAAAAATGCAATTCCTGGAATGCTTGAAAGGACAGAAGCATTTGGAAAGTAGTCAATGATTAGAAAAAGGGTTACGACTAAGAGAAAATATATCCGTACAAATAGTGGAGACATGGTCTTCCTCCTTTGAACATATTCGTTCATTAATGTATGAATCAATTTCATGTTTATTGTAAAGCAACCAATCTAAAAATGAAAGGCTGAACATCTGACTTTCGTTAAAAGATGCATGTGGAATAGGTTCATTTTCCTGAAAAAATCTGTTATATACCATGGAATAGTGAAGTAGGATAACATACGGTTGATGACATTCATGTAGATGAAAAAGTGAGTGCCAATCATTACATGTTGTATGAATATAGCAGAAAGCTAGTGTGATGTACATTTCAAATTGAACTAAATGGACTTTTTTGAATCTTTCATAAGTTGAAAACGTATACAACCGCCTTTTTATATGATACATTTGAACTATGGTCGAATATACATCATAGAAGGAGGAAGAATATCATGGGAGCAAGATGGATTAAAATTTCTGTATTGTATTTAATTTTAGGGATTGCTTTTGGACTATTCATGCACTATGCTGTTGATTTACGTTGGGGTGCGACACATGCACAC
>DATGUV010000195.1:0-9253 GCA_035301025.1 Bacillota bacterium
GATAATTGATCCATGAAAAGCCACTATATGAAGAACAATCACTTCATGTAGTGGCTTTATTCGTTCGAATGAATTTCTACATCATTATTTTTGCTAGTCCATACAACTTGAATTGAAATAGCTCATTTTGGCAATTACAAAATTGACTCGTACACAGTAAAATTTACGTAAACAACAAAAGAACCATTGTACCGATTATCAAACAATACCAAGCAAAGTATGCTAGTTTTCCTTTTTTCATAATGTTCATAAACCACTTTAAAGCAAGATAGGTAGCGAGAAGTGAAGCAATACATGCAATGATAAACAGAATCATTCTTGCGGATAATAACGGATCTTGTCTAACGTCATTGATTGAAAATGCGACAGAACCTAGAGCAACAGGAATGTACAGTAAAAACGAAAAACGTAATGCAGTATCACGATCTATTCCAAGGGATAATGCAGCTACAATGGTAGCACCAGATCGACTAATTCCTGGAATAAGTGCAAGAGCTTGTGCACATCCAATAACAATTCCATCCCAAAGGCTTAGTTGGCTTTCTCCTTTTGTTCCTATTTTTTTCCGAATCAACCACAAACATATTCCTGTAATAATGAGCGTAATTCCCACAACGCGAATACTACTTAGCTGATTAGAAATAGCATCTTGAAAAAGAATACCAATGATACCAGCAGGAATAGATGCTACAAGCAACAATAAAACAAATTTATAATCATCATAATCCTCTTGCTCCTTATATTTCATGTATTTCATACTATTGGTTAAGAGACGAATAATCGTTTTTCGGTAAACAATACAAATAGCAATGAGAGAACCGAAATGAACGACAACCTCAAAAGATAGCCCAGGTAAATCAAGTCCTAAACCCGTTTTTAATAATATAAGATGTCCACTAGAGGAAATGGGCAATGGTTCTGTAATTCCTTGAAAGATTCCTAAGAAAATATATTTCATTAGCAAAATAATCTCTTGGACTTGTCCCAAAAATCATCTCTCCCTACGTATAAAATATAAATTTTTATCTATAGATATTTGAACCTAGTGAAATGTACAACACAAATACTCCTTATCGATACCGTAGAATAATATATAGACAAAAGATGCACGTTTTTAGCTATATGAGAATAGTCTAACTCGTGAGGAGGAGATCATGATGCAAAATTCGACGGATCATACACATATATATGATGTCTGTGAACAACATATGCATGCATACGTGTTATTAGAAATGAAAGATGGTATGGAAACAGATGGAATTATTACTGGAATCGATCATGAGAATGTTTATGTAGCAGTACCAGTAGGAGAAGAGCATCAAGAGCAGATGCGTGAACATAGGACAGAAGAACGACCTTATGGTGGGTACCCTTACGGTGGTTCGGGTGGTTATGGTGGTTATGGTTCTCATGGTGGCTATCACGGTCCCTATTATGGACGTCCAAGAAGATTTAATAGGCTTATCGTCCCGCTAGCGGCATTAGCAGCGGTGTCTTTGCTTCCTTGGTATTAACAAGGAAATAATTGTTTATGCTTGCGTCCACGTGTTAAAAATAAAAACCCCTACATTTATCATGTAGGGGACTACGTATGTTCGTTTGACTAACTACTTTTTGTCTTCTTTTAAACCAATTTCACTTACAACAAGAATAACTAAGAAGAATAGACCAGCAACAAAGAATACCGTTGTTAGATTAAATGCTTCTCCAGCCATACTTGTTAATACGTATGAGATAGCCGCACTAATAAGAACAGACCAAATAGCAACCATAATTACGCGCATGTTGAACACCCTCTTTTTCTATAATTAATGAACTTTAGTTCCTGAAATTCATTCACATACATGTGTTAAAATTCGGCAAAATCATTTGTAAATATTCATATGTAAACCCAAGATTAAGTTTATCAAATTTGGATATAAAATCAACCTTTTTTATTCGGGTATATGAAAGTGGGGTCGAAAATGAAGGTCGCTATTGTGAATTGTTTTCATTGGGTCGGATATCATTTGGTGGAAGAAATGTTAGAAGAAGGAGTAGAGGTTATAGGTATACATGAATCTAACACAAAGCAATCCGAATTTTTATCGATGTTTGTTCATCGAAACAGTTTATTTACAGAAACAGATATGATTCCAGAAAATGTTGATTATACAGTTGTTATTGGACATACAGCTATCGATTCCACACGTTTATTTACCATTCAACTGATAGAGGAAAATATAAAAACCAGTGACATGTCATTACATGACGTAACGATTGAAATACCATTATTATATGGAGAATGGATGCCAATGGATGAAAAAGGAATATTTGTCCAAAATAAGTATATTTCATTTACATCTAATATCTTTATGGAAAAAGGGGTATATGTGCAAGATTATATCAAGGACTTTCTTGATGTCATACATGCTAAAATAGCTTCTTCATCTGATGAAAAATCAGTCATTGTGGAAGAGTTAATACTTGAAAATGATTCGTATTTTCGTGACAATAGTACTAAGCGAAAAATCATAGAACAATTACAAAAAGAATATAGACGTAACAGATTGTATTATGAGGAATAAAAATAGGGAATTTGTGAGGACATTATGAAATTATACAAAAACGAATTGCATCGATGGGGTGCTCCCATTGAATAAAATATCGATAACAATTATATCAGTAATCGGAATAGGATTATTGCTAGGAACATTATACTTATTTGATAAACGTAACATCCAAAAGGTAGGTATCTTATTAGAAGGTACAACGAACGATCAATCATGGGACCGTAGAGGTTACGAAGGACTTCTAACTATTGGAGAAGATTTTGATGCTGATATTTATATAAAAGAAAATGTACAATCAGAAGAAGAGATTGTAAACGCTGTCAAGAACTTGGCTGAAAAAGAAGCACGTATTATTTTTGGGCACAGTTATACGTATGGGAGATATTTTGCTGATTTAGCGGATCAATATCCGAATACGCATTTTGTCTATTTTAATGGTGGATATACTGCAGATAATGTAACAAGTTTAAATTTTGATTCCCATGCAATGGGGTTTTTCGGAGGAATGGTTGCGGGGAAAATGACAGAAACTAATGAGATAGGAATTATTGCAGCTTATGAGTGGCAGCCTGAAGTAGAAGGGTTTTATGAAGGAGTCAAATATCAAAATCCTGATGCAACCGTTCATATTAATTTTGTGAATGATTGGAATGCTAGGGAAGTTGCTTTAAACATTTACGGGATTATGAAGAACAATGATGTAGATGTGTTTTATCCAACAGGCGATTCGTTTGCAAATGATATTGTCAGACATGCCGACCAAGATGGACGATATGTAATTGGGTATGTACCTGATAAAATTGATGTAGATGAACGAACAGTATTAACGAGTACGATTCAACATGTGGACAAGCTATATGTATTAGCTGCTGAACTATATCAAAAGAACAAGTTAACATCTGGAATTATGACGTTTGATTTTGCAGATGGAGCTATATCGTTAGGAGACTTTAGTCCTGATGTTCCTGATGATTACACCCAATATATTATGGATTTAATTGATGAGTATATTGAAACGGGTTTACTTCCTAACGAAAAATATAAAGATTGAATTTAAAGCAAAAATAAATTATAATTAGTACCAAGTCATAATAGTTGATGGTGTAAACCACTAAGGAGCTGGGAGCATGAATGTTGGCGTATTAGGTACAGGGAAATATTTACCTTCTAAAATAGTAACGAATAAAGATTTAGAAAAAATAGTCGATACAAACGATGAATGGATTCGAACACGTACAGGGATAGAAGAAAGAAGAATTGCCGAAGATGGAATTGATTCTTCAGACATGGCATTTTACGCTGCTGAACAAGCAATTGCAGAAGCAGGAATTACTGCTGCAGATATTGATTTAATTCTTGTTGCAACGGTCACTCCAGACACTCCATTTCCGTCGGTGTCATGTATGATTCAGGATCGTTTAGGTGCTACAAATGCTGCTTCAATGGATGTATCTGCAGCATGTACTGGATTTATTTATGGTATGGCAACAGGGAGCCAATTTATTGAATCAGGTGTGTACAAACATGTATTAGTTGTGGGAGTAGACAAACTTTCTAAAATAACTGACTGGACAGACCGTAATACATGTGTATTATTAGGAGACGGTGCTGGTGCAGTTGTTTTAGGTGAAGTAGGTGCAGAAAAAGGAATTCTCGCTTTTGAACTTGGATCAAAAGGCTCAGGAGGCAGTCATTTATATCAAGATAAACAAGATCATTTAATTATGAATGGTCGAGAAGTATTTAAATTTGCTGTTAAACAAATGCCAGAATCATCGATTGAAGTCATTGAAAAAGCAGGATTAACGAAAGAAGATGTTGATTATTTAATTCCGCATCAAGCAAACATTCGTATCATGGAAGCGGCACGAAAACGTTTAGGAATATCCGAGGATAAAATGGCAACATCCATTCGTAAATATGGGAATAACTCTTCAGCATCTGTTCCTATTGCGTTATGTGAAGCAGTTGAAGAAGGAAAAGTGAAGGAAAATGATACGGTCGTGTTAGTTGGATTTGGTGGAGGCCTCACGTGGGGTGCGATTGCTTTACGTTGGGGAGTTTAAATTAAACGTGTATTAGGAGGAGACATACATGTCGAACGAAAGAAGAGTAGTTGTTACAGGATTAGGTGCTGTGACACCTGTAGGAAATGATGTTCCAACAATGTGGGAAAGTATTATAACAGGCAAATCAGGGGTTGGACCCATTACAAAAGTAAATAAAGAAGAATTCCCTGTTCATGTTGCAGCAGAATTAAAAGATTATGATCCAATCCTACATATTAATAAGCGTGATGCACGAAGAATGGATCCGTTTACCCAATATGCAGTTTCAGCTTCAAAAATGGCTGTTGAAGATGCTAAATTAACGATTGACGAATCGAATGCTGATCGTGTAGGTGTTTGGATTGGATCTGGGATTGGTGGAATGAACACATATGAAGAACAATTCCGCCGTTTTATGGATAAGGGATACAGAAGGGTTAGTCCATTTTTTGTACCAATGATGATTCCGGATATGGCTGCTGGTCAAGTATCTATTCAGCTAGGTGCAAAAGGAATTAATTCTTGTACAACAACGGCATGTGCTTCTGGTGCAAACTCAATTGGGGATGCGTTTAAAGCCATTCAACGTGGAGACGTTGATTATATGATTGCAGGAGGAACAGAAGCACCACTAACGAATATTTCTTTCGCAGGGTTTTCAATGGCTAAAGCACTTTCTTTTAATGAAGATCCAAATACAGCCAGTCGTCCATTTGATAAAAACCGCGATGGGTTTGTAATGGGAGAGGGAGCGGGAATTTTAATTTTAGAAACGCTTGATTCTGCTCTTGAGCGTGGTGCGCATATTTATTGTGAAATTGTTGGTTACGGAGCAACTGGAGATGCATTTCATATAACGGCACCTGCTGAAGGTGGAGAAGGTGCTGCACGCGCAATGAAACAAGCACTTGAAGATGCTAAAGTTGAACCAAACAATGTAGATTATATTAACGCACATGGTACAAGTACAGATATGAATGACCGTTATGAAACGGAAGCTATTAAAACGATTTATGGAGACCACGCATATGATCTTGCTATTTCATCTACAAAGTCTATGACAGGACATTTATTAGGTGCAGCAGGAGCTGTAGAAGCGATTTTGTCTGCTAAAGCTATTGAAGATGGTATAATCCCAGCGACAATGAATTATGAGACTAAGGACGAAAATTGTGATTTAGATTACGTCCCAAATGAAGCACGGAAGCAAGAAGTAGACGTTGTAATGAGTAACTCATTTGGATTTGGTGGTCATAACGTTTCTCTCGTCTTTAAAAAATATAAATAAGCTTACTGGAATACATTTATCATAATTACTTTAATGAATTTTATAATACGTATTTTATGCTACTTCACTACCATATGTAGTTTCGTTAAGTCGTTCGAAAATACATATAGTAGTGGAGTAGCTTTTTTGGGTTATTATGAAATTCGCTATGACTGTGGCTAATCATCAAATTACGAGCACTATTTCTGCAGGAGTTGCTATAATTCGGGCTAATCATCAAATTACGAGCACTATTTCCGCCGGAGTTACTATATTATGGGCTAATCATCAAATTACGAGCACTATTTCTGCAGGAGTTGCTATAATTCGAGCTAATCATCAAATTACGAGCACTATTTCTTCCGGAGTTACTATGATTCGAGCTAATCATCAAATTGCGAGCACTATTTCTGCCGGAGTTACTATAATTCGAGCTAATCATCAAATTACGAGCACTATTTCTGCCGGAGTTGCTATAATTCGGGCTAATCATCAAATTACGAGCACTATTTCCTCCGGAGTTGCTATAATTCGGGCTAATCATCAAATTACGAGCACTATTTCCGCCGGAGGTGCTATAATTCGAGCTAATCATTAAAATAAAATCATTAAAAAATCTACTTCGTGTATATTGAGGTAGATTTTTTTTGAACTCATTTTATAAAGGCTTGTCTCATACAATATGAATAGATTGAGGTGAGAGTGATGGGACAAGTGTTTCTTTTTTTCATAGGCTTTGGACTAGCAATTGCTGGAGGAGTAACTTTAATAGCTTATTTAAACTTTTTACCAGCAGGGATTACTTGGGTTGAATATCTTCATTTTATTCGTGGACGGGTAGAAGTATATTTATTGCCAATCGGGCTTATAATTATAACGATCATTCTTTTACGAAATCCATTTAAGAGAAGATTGTAATATATGGATAAAATTTATGCCAGTGGAAATAATATCAATGATAGAACATGATAGAAATGAGGGATTCATATGCTATATATACAAGATGTTTGGTTGAATTGGTTTGAGGGGGAAGAGAATGGCTATAATGTGTGTGATTATCATGAATGGAGACGAGATGACTCGATTGAATTAATGGATCAAATGCCTGTTCTTTATTTAACAAAAGAACTTTATACCTACATTGAAAATGATTTGTACGAACTTCCGAAAAAGCTTCTAAGAACAATACATAAACGAACAATTTTACGAAAAAGACAAGAGAAAAAACATATTGATTACGCAGCCATTATTACAGATGGAAAGGGGATTTTAGCTTTTGATACAGCAGGATATGATATTCCTATTCGAAAAAGCAGACTTATCCCAAAACAAGAACAACATGTGTTCACTCGAATTAAACAGATGCATCCACAAACATTTGAGTTTCACACTTCCGCGTACACGAAAGAATACCATCTTCTATCTCTTCACCCAATGTACATGTATGGTTTAACACGTAAAGAAAGAGCTTATAAACAAATATTAATGATGGCTTTAGATCAATTGAAAACATCTAGCACATTAGAAGAATTACGGTATTGGTTAACAGAATGGAATCCAAAAAAGTACCCGAGAATAAAAGAAATGGAGACTATCCAAGTATGGAACGCATTGTATAATGGTCTCATACAGGGATGGAGTGCACATCATGAAGAATTTGGAAAGAAAGTTGTGCAAAGCAATCCATTTTTATTGCACATGTGGGAAGCAGAGCAATTAGCAGGACATAAGAAGCCCACATTAAAATAGCAATTCGAACGATACTTGTTTCGAATTGCTATTTATTACAATCAATTAACGACCTAGACCCATTCCCTTTTTAGCCTTTGATAATGTTTCTAACGCTACTTTATTTGCCTTTTCAGCGCCTATATCTAATATAGAATCAAGTTCATCAGAGTCTAGAAGTTCATAATATTTTTCTTGAATAGGTTCTAGTAAGTTAATAACTGCTTCAGCAACTCCTGCTTTAAAGTCGCCATACCCTTTCCCTTCAAACTTTGCTTCAAGACTTTCAATAGACTCTCCCGTACAACTAGAATAAATGCTTAATAAATTTGAAACCCCTGGCTTGTTTTCCACATCATAAGAAACAATACCTTCAGAATCAGTTACTGCACTTTTTATTTTCTTTTCGATTGTTTTAGGATCGTCAAGCATAGAAATAAACCCACGGACGTTGTCATCGGATTTACTCATTTTTTTTGTAGGCTCTTGTAAAGACATGATACGCGCACCTACTTTTGGAATACGAATTTCAGGTACTACAAAAGTTTCGCCATAACGATTGTTAAAACGTTCTGCTAGATTCCGTGTGAGTTCTAAATGTTGTGTTTGATCATCACCAACGGGAACGATATCTGTTTGATATAGTAAAATATCTGCCGCCATTAAAGATGGATATGTAAATAATCCAGCAGATACTCCGGTTTTTCCATCAGACTTATCTTTAAATTGTGTCATGCGCTCTAACTCACCCATGTAACTCATAGATTGCATCATCCAGCTTAGTTGAGTATGTGCTGGTACTTCAGATTGAATAAATAGCGTAGATGACGTCGGACGGATACCAACAGCAATATACAAAGAGGCTAAAGAGCGAATATTGTGACGAAGTTCTTTAGGGTCTTGTGGAACAGTAATCGCATGCTCATCAACAATACAGAAAAAACAATCATGACTATCTTGTAATTGAACAAATTGTTTTAATGCACCAATATAGTTTCCGAGCGTTGGTGTTCCGCTTGGTTGGATTCCTGAAAAAATGGTTTTCATTCATTTCACTCCAATATACAAATTAAAATGAAGTCGCATGTAGTCCTACAAACAATATATTAGAGAATACTCGAACTTCTTTCTTTAAAGTATATACTATGCTTAAAAACGAAAGCAAGTAAATGAAGCATGAGTCACAATCTATTCCACACATATTTAAGATGTTTTTTGAACATTTCCTCGTTTCATTAAACTCATGTTGTCCATATATCATGCTTTTTCATCCCTCATTACTCACTAAGCTAAAATACCTAGATATGATCTCGTAGGAACTATAAGAGAAATAAACTATGTTAAAGAGTTCCTTGTAACCCACATGTGTGGATTTAGCTGTTATGAGTAAGAGCGAAATACATTTAGATAAAAAAATATATACAATTATAAGCGATGTAGATGCCTTTATTATCAGCCTTTTACAAAATTCGATTATTTTTTATAAAAAAATATATAATACATGCTATTGTCCCATTCCTTGAATTTCAAGTTTAAGTTAGCCACCTAATTTATGTAAATTCTCTGTTTATTGTCAGTACTGTGTGATTGTTAGCTTGTTAACGACTGAAGTTCAGTTAAAAATGCTTCTTCAGCAGTACGATAATTCAATATTTTAC
>DATGUV010000196.1:0-12247 GCA_035301025.1 Bacillota bacterium
CGTCCAGTAGGAGCTGTTAAAATAAAAGGGTATTCACTCTTTGTTTCATAATGTTCAATATCATATTCTACATCATGAATTGCTGCGTAGGCATGGAGAATTCCTTTGATGACAGTTGTCTTCCCCGTTCCAGGTCCCCCAGTTAACATCATTAATTTATGATGTATAGAAGCATTAATAGCGTCAAATTGTTCTTTTCCATAACTGATAACCTCTTCTTGTTCGACGTCGCCAATCACTTGAAGCATTTGAGCAAGAGGTGTCTCCACTTCTACTTCTGTTTCTTGGATACGTTGAATTTGGGAAACGAAGCCGTGTTCTGCGTAAAATAATGTACGGGAATATACACGATCATCTTCAACAACTACCCGTTCTTTTTCGTGCAATTGTTGAATGCCCGCTTCAATATCCACTACTTTAATATCATGTAACCCTAACAGTTGATGGACCTCTCGAATTAGAATGTCAAGTGGCAAATATACATGACCATTTTGAACCGATTGTTGCAATATATATAAGCTACCTGCCCCAATACGATTCGGGTGGTCTACTCCTAGACCATTTTGTCTTGCAATTCGATCAGCTGTTTGAAACCCAAACATTTCTACGTCATATACAAACTGGTATGGGTCTTCCATTAATTTCTCAATCGTTTCATCTTTATACAATTCATACATTTTTTGTGCTAATTTTAAGCCAATTTGATACTTAGATAAAAAAACAACCACATGCTCAAAGCCTTGATTTTCCTGAAGTGTTTTCACTAACGTTTCTGCAACTTGTTTACTAATCTTCGGGATTGTTTGGACAATGGAAGGGTCATTTAAAATCCGCGAAATAGCATGTACTCCGAGATGATCGATAATTCTTGAAGCGGTTTTCTCCCCTATCCCGTAAAACAAATCACTTGATAAATACGTGACTACTCCCTCTTCTGTATCAGGCATGACGGTTTCATAGGAATTAATTTTATACTGTGTCCCGTACGATGCATGTTGTTCAAATGTGCCAAAAAACCGATATGTTGATCCTTCTTGGAGCCTCGGAAAATGACCTTTGATGACAATCGAATCTTCTTCATATTTCTCTGTATGATCTGTGATTTCAATTTTAGCAATGGCGAAATGCTCCTGCTCATTGAAAAAAATCATGTGCAGAAGCTCACCTTCAATATATAAATCATCTTGTGTATCCATATATCCTTGCTCATACATAATCAAATCATCCTTCACTACAATAAATTACTCTTCATCTAGAAAAGACTGTAGCTGTTTTTTACCATTTGCTGCCAATAGATGATCTGGTTGATAGTTCAGGGCTTCATCAAAATGGTACATGCTATTTTCTACATCTTGATTATAAAGAGCAATCACACCTAAATTATAATGTGCATCACTATGTTGCTTATTTCGTTGTAGTACTTTATCAAACATCTCTTTTGCTTCGTCTAACATTTGTTCGTTCGCTAAAGCTAAGCCATATTGGAATTCTTTTTCCTCATCGGGCTCTAATTCTACAGCACGGAGTAAATAGGGAAGGGCAAGCGTGTGTAATTCTTGATATTGAAGTGATAAGCCTAACATAAAATGGACATCACTAACGTCTAATTTATGTGTAAGGGCATTTTGATAATGATGTTGGGCTTCCCTATATTTCTCTTGATCAAACAACACGTTTCCAATACCGTAATGTGCTGTCGCTGTTTTTTCATCTAATTCAATTGCTTTCTCATAAAAACGTAATGCCCGGTCGTATTCACGCATATGCATCAGTAGATTTCCAAAGTTCACATATCCAACAGGATCTTTTGGATTTTCCTCAATAAATGCATTAAATAAATTGGCTGCTTCATCAAATTTACGTTCTTTCATAAGTTGAATTGCTTTTTGTTGATTTTCCATGTGTGACACCTCTTTTGAGTTAACCTACATAATCTAATGCCGCATTATTTTTCAAAATTTGATCGATTGTACCGCCACCTAAACAAACATCCCCATCATAAAAGACTACTGCTTGACCTGGGGTAATTGCTCGTTGCGCTTCATCAAATATGACTTCTACCGTACTATTTTCTTTGACGCGGACAAATACTTTACTATCTTTTTGACGGTAACGGAATTTAGCTGTACAAGAAAACTCTGTATTCTCTTCGATAGGATGAATAAAATTCACATCCGTTGCAAGAAGTGCATCTGAATAAAGGGAATCATGGTCAAACCCTTGTTCAACAAATAAAATGTTTTTCTCTACATTTTTTCCAACAACAAACCATGGTTCTCCTGGTCCACCTATTCCTAGTCCTTGACGTTGTCCAATGGTATAATACATGAGTCCATCGTGTGTTCCTATTTCTTTACCTTGGAGGGTGGACATTTTTCCAGGTTGTGCTGGTAAATATTCACTAATAAAATCCTTAAAGTTTCGTTCACCAATAAAGCAGATTCCAGTACTATCTTTCTTGCTAGCCGTTGCTAAGTTGTGTTCACGAGCAATTTCACGCACTTTTGATTTCGGCATGTCGCCTAAAGGAAATAGAACGTTCTTTAATACATCTGCTGTAAGTTGGTTTAAAAAGTATGTTTGGTCCTTATTCTCATCTACACCACGCAACATTTCTACACGTCCATCCGTCTCACGAATTCGAGCGTAATGCCCTGTTGCTACGTAATCCGCTCCTAAGGATAATGCGTGATCTAAAAATGCTTTAAATTTTATTTCTTTATTACACATAACATCTGGGTTTGGTGTTCGTCCTTTTTTATATTCATCTAAAAAGTATGTGAATACATGGTCCCAATATTTTTCTTCAAAATTAACAGAGTAATAAGGTATATCAAGATCATTACATACACGAATGACATCTTCATAATCCTCAGTAGCCGTACAAAACCCATTCTCATCCGTGTCATCCCAATTTTTCATAAAGATTCCGATGACATCGTAGCCTTGTTCTTTTAGTAAAAGTGCTGCAACTGAAGAGTCTACTCCTCCACTCATCCCTATAACAACACGTGTTTTTTTAGTCATTTTTTTCAACCACCTTTAGTTCGTTATTCGTTCGATAATCGCTGCCATTCGACTAGCAGCTTCCTTCATCTCTTCTGGTGTATTTCCACGTCCAAAGCTAAAGCGTATAGAATTTTTCACCCGGTCTGATTCAGAGCCATACATAGCTGTCAATACATGTGAATCTTCAACTGTCCCTGCAGTACATGCACTTCCACTTGAAGCTGCAATGCCTTCAAGATCCATGTTCATCAACATGCTTTCTGTCTGTGTACCTGGAAAGCTTACGTTAACGGTTCCGTCAATTTGCTCAGCTGCATCTCCATTAATGTGAAAAGATACATTCTCTTTGCGTAACGCAGTTAGAAAGGTTTCTTTACAAGTAGCATAATTATGTTGTGCTTCTTCTCGATTCTTTTCTAATTGTTTGACAGCTTGTCCGAAACCAACAATCCCAATAACATTTTCTGTACCAGCTCTTCTCTTTCGCTCTTGGTCTCCACCAAATAAAATAGAGTCTATCGTTGTTCCTTCTTTAATAAATAATGCTCCAACCCCTTTTGGGCCGTTTACTTTATGTGCAGATATTGTTAATAAATCTACCTTTAACGTATCTACATCTATATCTAGCGGGCCAAATGCTTGTACAGCATCTGTATGAAAATAAATATTTTCATCCGCACAAATGGATCCTATTTCTTGAATTGGTTGAATGACTCCTGTTTCATTATTAACCATCATAATAGATACTAAAATGGTTTCATCAGTTATATATTTTTCAACGTCTTTTGGGTTCATGCGACCAGTTTCATCTGTTTGTACATAGGAGACATCATACCCAATGGACTCTAAATATTCCATCGTATGAAGGGTTGCTTGGTGTTCTTGATTTGAAGTGATGACATGTTTACCCTTGTTTGCCTGACTTTGCGCAATCCCTTGAAGTGCATAGTTAATAGCTTCTGTACCACTACTCGTAAATACAATCTCAGTATCTCGTGCTTGAATTGATCTTGCGAGGATTTTACGTGCTTCATCTATATGTTTTCTCGCTTCTCTTCCAAATCCATGTACACTAGAAGGGTTTCCATATATTTTTTCAGCATGTTCATACATCACTTTATTTACTTGTGGATCAAGCGGTGTTGTTGCTGCATGGTCTAAATAAATCGAGCGCATAAATGGTAATCTCCCTTCTAATTTAACGTGCACGTATGATTGTACATATTGCAAATATGTGTTGTCTAGTCATTCTCATTATTATACCATGAACAATCTCTTTCTTGCACCGATTCAGTTTTCGTTTTTCAACTTGCGTAAGTATGGTACGATGATTAAAGGATACATAAAAAAACCTTCGGCAAGATGATAGTAAAGGAATGATATACATGCACCAACAACAGCCACTAGCATACCGCATGCGCCCCAATCACATTGATGATATTATTGGACAAGAATATTTAGTAGGTGAAGGGAAAATTATTCGCCGCATGGTTCAAGCTAAGCGATTATCCTCAATGATTCTATTTGGTCCACCTGGAACTGGAAAAACATCTATGGCACATGCGATTTCAAAAAGTTTAGACATTACGACACGCATGCTAAACGCCGTTACAGATCGTAAAAAAGATATGGAAATCGTTGTTGAGGAAGCAAAAATGTCTGGCCAACTTGTGCTTATACTTGATGAAGTACATCGTCTAGATAAAGGGAAACAAGATTTCTTGCTCCCTCACGTAGAAAGCAATTTAATTACATTAATTGGATGTACGACTAGCAATCCGTATCATTCCATTAACCCTGCGATTCGAAGTAGAGTCCATTTATTCGAATTACACGCATTATCACCTACAAACGTTCGGCAAGCAATTGAAAGGGCTTTGCAGGATTCTAATGCTGGTTACGGGAATATGAACGTTCATATATCTGAAGATGCAATGGTTCATTTTTCTCAAAGCGCTAATGGAGATTTGCGCGCAGCATTAAATGGTGTAGAACTAGCTGTAACCTCTACTCCACCAGTAGATGGTTCCATTGAAATTACACTTAGGGATGCAGAGGAATGTATGCAAAAGAAAAGCTTTTCCCATGATAAAGGTGGCGACGCCCATTATGATGTATTATCTGCTTTTCAAAAGTCCATTCGCGGTAGTGATGTAGATGCCTCGTTACACTATCTAGGTAGACTTATAGAAGCAGGTGATTTAGATAGTATTGCACGAAGAATGATTGTGATTGCTTATGAAGATATAGGTTTAGCCAATCCCCAAGCAGGTCCACGTGCAATTGCTGCTGTACAAGCCGCAGAAAGACTTGGATTTCCTGAGGCACGAATTCCTTTATCGGTAGCTATTGTTGAATTAGCATTGTCTCCTAAATCAAATAGTGCTTATAAAGGCCTTGATAAAGCATTAAGCGATATTCGTAAAGGAAAAGGTGGCAACGTCCCACCTCACTTACAAGATAGTCATTATTCTGGAGCTGAAAAAATAGGTAGAGGTCTAAACTATTTATATCCTCACAATTATGAAGGTAGTTGGGTACACCAACAATATTTACCAGACGATATTAAATCCCGTTCCTATTTTGAGCCAAAAATGACTGGGAAATTTGAACAAGCTCTTAAACAAGTATATGACAAAATATCCACAGAAAAAAAGAAACAATGAAACGGTGTATAAATCTTTTTCTAGCAGGTCATAATAACTATTAGAAACATAGTTACATGCAATCGTTGATTAGGAATCTGTCACAGATTGATTATAGATTCGAATAATCCTACAATTACGCATACTATATGATCGTTGCAATGAAAAGGAGCTGAAAATATGGCTAAGGTAAGACAAGACGCCTGGTCACATGAAGATGATTTACTACTTGCGGAAACTGTTTTAAGGCATGTCCGAGAAGGTAGCACTCAATTAAATGCATTTGAAGAAGTTGGTGATGAGTTAAATCGAACTTCTGCTGCTTGTGGGTTTCGGTGGAATGCTGAGGTTCGTCAAAATTATGTACAAGCAATGGAACTAGCAAAAAGACAACGAAAAGAAAAGAAACGTGCACTTGACTCTGCACATAAACAACAGAAGTCAAGGGAAGAAACGGTTAATAGTTTGCCTGTTTATCCTTCGAATCCAGTTGATGGCGATTCTGAGGATTCTATGTCTATTTCACTTTCACATATTATTCATCAGTTACAGCAATTTCATCATCAAGAAATCCAAGCATCTAATTCTATATATGAATTGCAGCAAGTGAAACGAGAAAACAAACAATTAAAAGAAGAAAATACCCATTTAGAAAAACAAATGAAGCAAAAAGAACAACAATTTTTAACGATGAAAGAAGATTATGAGGCATTTGTTCAAATCATGGAACGTGCACGTAAAATGACCGTGTTTGAAGAGGATACTCCAAAGAATGCCCCCTCTTTTCGAATGGATAAAAACGGCAACTTAGAACAACTTATTGAAAGACTCAACTAACAAATTGAATGTATTGACAAAACAAAACCTCGTTCCTATGAACGAGGTTTTGTTTGTTTATAAAGATCAATCCCAATCGTGCCGTTTTTTGTGTTCAATTTTGAACCCGCTCTTGGCAGGTGGGTGCTCTGTTCTATAAATCATGCGTCCCACAAAGTAGAGGGCATGCACTCCTTACAGAAACAAACAAGCTCCCTTGAATATAGATGTTCGGTCAAAAATGATAAATAAAAACGTACACATCAGGATTGAACTGTCTCTGGATGTTGTATATATACTATACCATATTCTTTTTTCTACATCAATGCTATTTTATATATCTTCTATATGACAATATTTCACAATTGCATCACAAGTGAAGAAATCATGCATTATTTTTTGTGCAGTTGAATAGACAATTCCTCTAGTTGATTGTTACTCACTTCACTTGGTGCAGATGTTAATAAATCTGATGCAGAAGCAGTTTTGGGAAACAAAATCGTATCTCTTAAGTTTGTTTTACCTGCTAGTAGCATGACTAGTCGGTCCAGGCCTAAAGCAATTCCACCATGAGGAGGTGCTCCATATTCTAATGCTTCAAGTAAGAAGCCAAATTGTTCCTCCGCTTGTTCTTTCGTAAATCCAAGCACTGAAAACATATTTTCCTGCTCTTTGCGCTCATAGTTTCTTAACGATCCACCGCCAAGTTCAAATCCATTTAACACAAGGTCATAAGCATTTGCCCTTACACTGGCAGGATCTGACAGCAACCTTTCTTTATCTGCCTCCATTGGCATTGTAAACGGATGATGTGCCGCCACATATCGGCTAGTTTCTTCATCATACTCTAGTAGTGGCCAGTCAACAACCCACAAAAATTGGAAAATCGAAGGATCAAATAACTCTAACTCTTTTCCTAATTTTAGACGAAGAGCTCCTAAGCTGCTGTAGACAACGTCTTTTGTATCAGCGACAAATAAAAGTAAGTCTCCATCTTCTGCTTCTGCACAATTTGAAATTCCTTCTTTTTCTTCATCAGATAAAAATTTTGCAATCGGTCCAGTAAATGCACCTTCTGCTTTTTTCAACCAAGCAAGTCCCTTTGCACCATAAACTTCCACATATGACGTCAGTTTATCAATATCTTTACGTGAGTAATCACTTGCTTTTCCTTTTACATTTAGAAGGCTTACTTTTCCACCTTGTTGCACTGTCTTAGAGAACACGTTGAAGGATGACTCTCTTACTTCATCACTAATATCAATTAACTCCATTCCAAAACGAGTGTCTGGTTTATCCGATCCAAAGCGAGTCATCGCTTCATCATAAGACATTTTTTCAAATGGTGTTTGAATGTCGATTCCTTTAACATCTTTCATAACTTTTCTCATCATACGTTCCGTCATTTTCATAATATCGTCACTAGTCATAAATGAAGTTTCAATATCAATTTGTGTAAATTCTGGTTGACGATCTGCACGTAAATCTTCGTCCCTGAAACAACGTGCAATTTGATAATATTTTTCAAATCCACTCATCATAATCATTTGTTTAAACAATTGTGGAGATTGTGGTAATGCATAGAATTCCCCAGGATGTACACGACTTGGTACTAGGTAGTCACGAGCTCCCTCAGGGGTGCTTTTCGTTAAAATAGGTGTTTCCATTTCTAAAAATCCATCTTCATTTAAAAAGGAACGAACACTTTGTGTTGTCTCATGACGTACTTTTATCGTTTCCTGTAATGGAGCTCTACGTAAATCTAAATAGCGATATTTCAGTCGTAAATCTTCAGACACGTCTGTTTTACCATCAATAACAAAGGGTGGTGTTTTCGCACGGTTCAAAATGGTAATAGACGAAGCCATTACTTCAATGGCACCTGTTTTCATATCTTTATTAACAGTACCTTCATCCCGTTTTACAATGGTTCCGGTTACTTCAATCACATATTCAGTACGGACCTCATCAGCTATTTTTAATGCTTCAGCGTTTCTCTCAGGATTAAAAACAACTTGAATAACCCCAGAAGCGTCACGTAAATCGATAAAAATAAGTCCACCTAAATCTCTTCTTCGCTGGACCCATCCTTTTAAAAGAACGTCCGTATTTACAAATGTTTCGTTTAAAGTTGCTGCATGGTGTCTTTTACTCATTTGTTGCTCCTCCTATGATTGACTTCATGTATGAAGAAATTGTATCTAGGGATACTTCAGTTTGCTCCCCTGTTTCCATTGTACGAACGACAATTTTATTCTCGTCGAGTTCTCGATCCCCTAACATTAATACATATGACGCATGTACTCGGTCTGCCGCTTTAAATTGGGCGCGCATTTTTCGTTGTTGGTAATCCTTATCTACTTTAATCCCTTGTTTTCGCATGTCATGGAGAATTCCGACAGCTTTTTTCTCAGCTTCTTCTCCTAAAGCAACAACGAAGCAATCCAGTTCTTCTTCAATAGGAAGTTCAATATTTTCTGCTTCAAGTGCCATTAATAATCGCTCAATTCCCATTCCAAATCCTACGCCTGGAACATCTGGTCCACCTAGTTCTTCTGTTAATCCATTGTATCTACCGCCACCTAACAATGTGGTGATGGCTCCAAATCCATCAGCTTCACTCATAATTTCAAAAGCTGTATGGTTGTAGTAATCTAGACCACGTACGAGACGTTCATCAACAACATACTCAATACCCATTTCATCTAAATATTCTTTTACACGTGTAAAGTACTGCTCAGATGATTCATTTAAGTAATCTAAAATAGATGGAGAAGTTTTCATTGCCTCGTGGTTCATATCCTTTTTACAATCAAGAACTCTAAGAGGATTTTGTTCTAAACGTGTTTGACAATCTCCACATAATTCGTCTTTTACAGGTGTAAAATGTGCGATGAGCGCCTCTTTATGAGCTTGTCGACTTTCTTTGTCACCTAAACTGTTTAGTACTAATTTTAAAGAGCGAAGACCTAATGCTTCATAGCAATCCATAGCTAAACCGATCACTTCCGCGTCAATTGCTGGATCATCACTCCCTAACGCTTCAACACCAAATTGGTGCAGTTGTCTCATTCTTCCTTGCTGCGGACGCTCATAACGAAATAATTCATCAAAATAGTACAGTTTAACAGGCTGAATCGCTTCTCCATACATTTTGTTTTGTACGAATGCCCGAACAACTCCTGCTGTTCCTTCTGGACGCAGAGTAATGCTTCGATTCCCGCGATCTTCAAAAGTGTACATTTCTTTTTGGACAATATCTGTCGTATCTCCTACACCTCTTTGAAACACTTCTGTATGTTCAAACATTGGAGTGCGTATTTCTTTATATTGATATCGTTCACAAAGTTCTTGTATCACTTGTTCAACATATTGCCATTTACGTGTTTGTTCAGGTAATAAATCTACGGTTCCTCTCGGTGCATTGATTCGCATATTCTTTCCTCCTAAATTGTTGAGATTCATTCAGTCTATATATGGTTACAATCTGAATATGTATGTGTAGTAATGCATTTCAACATACGTATGTGATCCTACTTTCCTCCAATACGTCATTTTGTTCAGACGTTCGAACCTACTTGCTTGATTCAAATAGCTAATGTTGTTTAATGTTGAAATTTATTCGGTTGTACAAGAACTCAGGATTGTATAAAAGGAAACATTATCCATCCTTATGAGTCATGTACTCCGGGAAGTAAAAGATCCCTATAAACACAAAAAACCCCCATCCCTATAAAAATAAGGGACGAGAGTATACCCGCGTTGCCACCCTAGTTCATGCAAATCAAATACTTTGCATCCACTTTGTTACAGTTAACGCCTGTAATTACGTTTACATCTACTACAACATTTCCAGAGCAAATAATACTCTTGGTTATACCCATTATGAAACATCATTCGATATAAAACCTAGGGAACGTCTTTCATTAGACCAATCATGCAAAAATGGTTTCAGCCTACGCCATTTTCTCTCTATACATGTGGAATCTAATTACTTTTTCCTTCAACGGCTATGTATACTATGACACCTTTGAATGCTTATTATCTTAAAGAAAGTATGCTTCAATGTCAAGCTTCATCCCTTTAAACATTGCAAGCTTCATTTCTATTGCTTTTAATACAGAAGTTTTTGTATAATTTAGAGCATGGGTGAATGACGATGAAGCATGTGAAAATGAGGTGAGTCCAGTGAAATACGTTTATACATTCTTATCAGCTGTATGTGTACTACTAATATGTATGTTTCCGCAAACAGTTCATGCAGCAGATGAAATTATGGTCGATACAGATACTTTAAACGTTCGTGCAGGTCAGGGAACACAATTTGATTCTATAGGAACTCTATATAAAGGCGAAACATATGAAATTGTCCAAGTAGCTGATGAATGGATTGAGATTGTATACAACAATCAACAGGGTTGGGTATCTAAAGACTATGTTATCATTCAGGATACAGATAACGAACAATTACGTGATGATGATTTAATGGAATTTAAAACATCCATAGACAACATGTATATTCGAACTGAACCTTCCTCTTCTTCCTCTATATCTCAGTTATTTGATAAAGGAACGAAATGCTCAGTACTAGAGAAAACTAGTGAGCAATGGTACCAGGTTTCATGTGATGATCACGAAGGATACATGTTCAGCAAACATATTTTAGAAAGTCCATCAATAGAAAATGAAAACATGCGGGATAAAACAATTGTTATAGACGCTGGCCATGGCGGACGGGATGTTGGGTCTATTGGTGTTAATGGTACATATGAGAAAGATCTTACCTTAAAAACTGCATTAGCATTAAAAGATGCACTTCAAGCCTTAGGTGCCCGAGTACATATGACGCGTGATGATGATTCCTATGCACTACTAGAAAGTCGTCCAATGTACGCGAATACAGTACGTGCGGATGCTTTTATTAGCATCCATTACAACAGCTTTCCTGACGTTCCAAGTGTGACGGGTATTGGTACATATTATTACGAAGGACAAGACCAATTCTTAGCTTCTTCCTTGCAACATGCCGTTTCTTTATATAGTGAAAGTCGTGATCGTGGAATTGAGCATGGAGATTATCAAGTTTTGCGAACAAATATACGTCCATCTGCTCTCATTGAACTTGGATTTATTTCAAACGCATATTCTGAGGAACTCCTTCTTACAGCTGCATACCAAGATAAATTAGTACACGGAATCGTAAACGGTTTGTCTTCTTTTTTCGCAGGCAAATAAACAAAAAGATGAGACCATCTTATAAAATACATTTTTCTTCACATGCATGCTAAGAAAATCTGTATATAGGATGGTCTCATATTTTTTATCTGTTTTTACTATCGATTTGAATGGTGACTGGGCCATTATTTACTAAGGATATGTCCATCATAGCCCCAAACTCTCCAGTTTCTACTGGAATGTCATAACCTCTTAATAAATCATTAAATTGTTCATATAATTTATGTGCAAAGGTTGGATCTGCTGCTTTTGTAAAGCTGGGGCGTCTCCCTTTTTTTGTATCTGCGTACAACGTGAACTGAGAAATGGATAAAATCCCTCCACCATTATCACGAATAGACACATTCATTTTTCCTTCCTCATCTTCAAACAATCGCAAGTTCGCAACTTTGTTCGCCATATATGTTAGATCTTCTTCTGTATCATCATGAGTGATCCCTACAAGAAGAACATAACCTTGTCCAATTTTTCCAATAACTTCTTCATCAACTGTGACTTTTCCTTCTGTCACACGTTGCAAAACTACCCGCACTTTTCATCGA
>DATGUV010000197.1:0-7739 GCA_035301025.1 Bacillota bacterium
ACATGTAGTTCCGAAAGCTCCAACGGAACTACATGTTGAAGTGAAATGGCATGAAATACGTATTATGAAATTCACTAAACTAACAACTTCTATTACAAAACATTCTGAACACTTTCACTTACTAGTAGATACCTTTATCGAGGGCAATTAAATTCCTACTAGTATGGTAACAAAATAAGGTGGTAAATTCAAAGAACTACCCCCTCTAAAACCCTTGTAGTGACATGCAAAAAATACCACACTTCATTTCATGAAAGGATGGTATTTTTAACCGATTGAATGAATGTAAGATCAGTTACATTCAAAGTATTGGTATTATATGTTATTTTGACTGTTTATTTCTCCATTTATTAAATTCTAGATAATCTAAAAACTGTTCTTTAGACACACCTGATTCCATAGCATCTCGAACAATATCTAACCACTCTTCGTCTAATTCTTCTACAGCATTTTCTTCTGTAGTAGGCTCTTGTAAGAGATCATTGACAGAAACACCTAGCACCTGAGAGACTTTTTCCATAAACTGGATGGATGGGTTTGTTTGAATACTACGTTCAATCGAACTTAAATATGATTTAGCCACCCCAGCTTTATCGGCTAATTCGGATATGGATAATTCTTGTTCTTGTCTAAGTGTTTTAATTTTTTCACCAATCAAGTGCACACACCTTCTTCCTGTAGAGATTATAGCATAGATTTGGTGTGTGATTCTACATTTAGCAATATGCTGGGGCATCTTTCATAATGCTCCATCCATCCAAACAATGATTCTTAGAAATCATGCGTACATTTTTGCTTACAAACTGGGTATTCTGGATTGTTTTTCAGAAATAGTCGAATTTCTTCCGCCGTTAACCCTAAATCTCTAGCTTCTTTTATTAAGCGAACCCATTCCACATCAAGATGCTGTCCATCAATGACTACACCCATTTCCCTTTCCTCCCATTTTATCCTATCAGGACATCTTGGCCGTCTTTGTACGTGACCTTAGACCCGTGATTTTACACCCTTATTTTTCAACAAGGGTGTTTTTTCTATTGTATACATCGATTGTACTATATAGACAAAGGTTTTAGGATGACTTCTTTTGTCTAATATAAACTAGTTCTGTTACAATCTCTGGAGGTGCTTGTAGATTATTGTCGAATCCATCGTTTTGGGCTATTTCCTTCGTATTTTCCCTAAAAAAACTAGCACTATCGATTCATTTTTCATATGTCGTTTTTGTTCGATTGAATAATACAAGCAATGCTCCACTGGTCGTTAGAATAATGCCGATGAATGCTAGTGTAAATATATTTGTCGCAGTTTTCGGCAACAGTGAACCTTCTCGTTGGCCATTGTCAGTGCCTACCTTACTATCAATCATTATTGAATCTTTGCTTCCTTTTAAATCTTCTGCGGTAAAAATAAGGGAAAAATGAACATCTAATCCTTGATATTCATTTCCAAGATGTTCTGGAAAGCGTAACGTTATATGCAGATCTTCTTGTTTTGTTGTAGGGAGTTCCCTAATGGGGAGGGACGTAAAATCAGCAAGTTTCCCGTCATATAAATTACTTTCTTCATCAGCAATTTCAAGATAAATTTCATTAAATAAAGTATCTGCACCGGTATTTTCCAGAGTGACTCCATATTGAAGATCTTGTAATCCACTATTTCGAACTTGTATAGTTCGTGGTGCCCAATCCCCTGGCTTCATGTTTTCAATATTAAAAAGGGATTCTGCCGGCAGGATCTCCAATCTAACTTCCTGCTCACTCTCACTTGCAAAAGCATGTATGGGTAAAACTACTAGCAACAAAGTCATTAGGACAAAGAAAGTAAAACTTCTAAATGTCTTCAAGATTTTCCCCCTTTCACAGGTTTGGTCATGCGGTTTATTTAAGCTTTTTCCGTGGATTCTTCATGCTGCTTTTTTGTTGGTGTTTCTGGTTGATCTTTTTGAGGTAGTTCTAAGTTGGCTAACGAACGCCAAATCGTCCACCCTGAATATACTACTAGTAAAATTCCTGGAATAATTAGAAGGAATGCTCCATTTTTTGACTGTGCAAAACTCGTGATATACCCTACATAAGGAACCGTAAATCCTGTATAATGAGCGACGACGTTATCTGATAATACTGGTTCTATATCTACACCATTATTATTATCACCTTTAGTACGATAAAGTGTATTTTCGCCACTTTGAATAACTTCTACAATCCGGTGGGTAATTAGAGTGTCATTATTTTCTTTGAATGTAATTACGTCACCTTCTGTAAAACGGGTCATATCTCCGCCAGGTTTCACTGCAATCATCGAACCTGTTTGTATATCTGGCTCCATCGATCCAGATAACACCGTTTTTAATTGATACCCAAACAAATTTGGCTCTTCACCTGAAACCTTTGTCACAAAAACCATAAGGGCTACACTTATGAATAAAATAAATAACACACTCGTAACGACTCTATTCGTCCACTTTAGTATTTTCTTCTGTTTCATCTTCACCCACATCCTCATCATCTTCTATTGAAGGCATATCTTTGTTTTCTTCGGTAGTTGATTCTTCCCCATCGTCTCCCATTTCGCCTTCCTCTTCTTTATCAATTATCAATTCATCGGTTTCGTTTGTTGGTTCTTCTTGCTTCTCTTCCTCTTCTGTTTTTTCTGCTTCCTTTAAACACTCTATTTCAATGACGTCACTCCAAATCCACTCTTCTTCCGGAATATCATCATTTCCATATAAAACAAACTGGTACATACCATTTTTATTTGGCTCAAAAGATATCGATATTTCTTCTCCTTTGGTAAGAACGGGAATAATTCCTTCATTCTCGCCCAGAGCAACAGATTCTCCTTCAATTTTTGGATTCTTTTGTTCGCTATAATATACTTCATAAAATCCTTCAGATAACATAGGTCCTTCTCCATCATTAGTCACTTGTACTTCCATGTGACACTTGGATTGAGTCGTATCACCTGGTGTAATGAAAGCTAAGGAACTCCTGTCTTCTTCCTCTTCTTCTTGTACAGAATCCTTTTCGCCTTCTTCTCTTTCTTCCTCATCTTTTTCTTCGTCCTCATCTTCCTCATTCTCCCAAGTGCCTGCTGCAATCATAATGTTGCTTACATTTTTCTCACCAAAATATGCTACAGTATCTGTTGTTAAATAACTTGCAGAATAAAGAACAATATAGAAAATTAAAACTGTTTTTAAAGAGATGATTAACCACTGATGTTTTTGTCTAAACTTACGTAGGCGTGTACTTCTCAAAGTTATCCTCACCTTTCTTGAGTGAATATTGTGCATAAACGGGCATTTATTTTTTAAAAGACGCATCATAGGTTCACTTTTAATACATATTCGTATGTTACGTATATTCAAAAGGACACAATATATTTTATGTTCTTTTGAATATACATAAATATAAGGAGGAGGAATGCCCCCTCCTTCATATATTCTATTTATCTTCTTTCTCCCTCAGTTTGATACGCGTTAAAAGTCCACTCTAAATTGAGCTTAGCTCCTTGGAATTCATTCTGATCTTTGTTGTTATCTACAAATTCAAATTCTACGATAAGGTCATCAGTATCCCCTGCTTTCAGTCCACTATCTTCACCGAATATAGTAAACCATAATCCTTCAACAGCATCAGGTGACATTGTTTTTAATTCATGCAATGTCTTACTTGCCACAACCGTTTTAGGGATAATTAAACCACTCTTATCTTTATTGATTAGGAAATTCACCATAATATGCTTACCAAAATCATCTGAAGCTCCTTCGACGGTGTAATCTGTCTCAAGCAACACTTTAGAAATATCTAGCGACCCATTGTTCTCAAGCTTGAATGTACGAGGCATGTAATCACCTGGCTTCAAGTTATCAACATCGATAATAACTTCTGGATTCACTGCTAAATCTAATGTTCCTGCTGCAAATGTGTTTTCAGATACTGCTGTATCACTAAAATATGCAAACGTTCCCCCACCTATTAACGATAATCCTAAAATTGCTGTCCCGATTCCCATACCTATTTTTTTCTTAATACTCATTTTTTGTTTCCTCCTAGTTTTTTAAATGTTTTTTAGTGTTCATTCTGTTGACTTAAACGAATGATGTGATCACAATATAAGTTCAATTTTCCACTTGGAGTATGGCAACTCAATTGATTATGTGAAGCCATACAAGTGGAACAATCGCTTTTCGCGGTCTTTCCTCCTTCCTTTGTATGTATTCGTACTCATATTGTTCTCTGTAACGTGCGATTTGTTCTCTACTACGAACGAACTAAACGAAGTATAGCTCAAAAGTACCCCTTTGAAAAGGGTTAAATATCGTCATTTGTGCGATATAATGAACGTTTATTGGCGATTCCCTTTCTTTCGCTCGTTATAACGTACAATATTGTTTACAACAAACTTTATTAAGAACACTTTTTTCTGTAAGAACCCTTTGGAGATAAGGATGTATACGGATCAATAAAAAATACAAAAAAGAACACTGCCAATAAATTATAAAATTTTAGCAGTGTTCTTTAAAAATGTATATTATTTTTTAGTGCTTTCGTCACAGACTCTGCAGCAACTTTGAAGAACTCACCGAACCTTGATCCGTGTCGCCGACAATCCTATATTTGATCCACCCCTCCAATCAAGATCACATCTTAAATGGGTACAACCCATACCTAAATCTTCCAATCTGTGATTTTCGTCCACTATTAGGTAAGTGCACACTATATTTGATACAATATACATGAAGCGCGATTAGAGGAGGATGTTTATGAACCGTCAAAAAATTAAACAGGAAGGTACGGAGTGGGTACGGGAAGGAATCATTTCAGAAGAACAACTTACACGTATTATGAATCGCTATGAAAGACGGGATCAAAGTTATTTATTAGTCATACTTGCGGTCTTGTTAACGAGTATTGGTATATTCATTTTTGTTTTTTCAGATTGGGCACAAGTTCCCCAGCTATCAAAAGTTATTCTCATGTTTCTTGTCATGCTAACCCTATTTATTTGTGGTCATTCCTTTTTCATGAAAAGTCGTAAGCAATCTGAAGAAGACCCATATACTCCTGCTCATATTTACGGAATAAGCTTTATTGTGTTAGCGTACATCTTTTTTGGAGCTACACTGTTATTAGTCATTCAAATGTATCACATAAACCTTGTGAATATATGGCCACTTATCAGTTGGAATATCATTGGATTCTTGCTTTTCATCTTGTATAAGCATCCATTATTTTTCGTTGTTGGTATTCTCGTAAATCTGTATGCTCAAATATATAGCGAACTGGCCTTTTCCTCTTTCAGCTTTGTTATTCTAGGAATCTTAATCATTGGTTATTTCTATTATACGTATATATATGATCGCCCTTTATATAACTATTTCTTTTCCATTATTCTTATCATACAAGGATTTATCTATACTTTGTTCCATTTAGACCAATATTATTGGTACATGTTTATTGTCTTTCTTGTGTATGCAATTGCAGAATTTGTTCGAAAGAGCCACTTAAAGGTAACATTAATGTGGGTAAGTATTATTAATATATTCCTGTTTAAAATGTATGAAACATTTTTCTCTCAAGAATTATTTTTTCATGAAAATATCACGTTACAGACATCTTTTTTCATTGCACTAGCCATTCTGATGGTCATTGTTGGAATATCTAAATGGAAGAATAATCGTACAATCGAGTTCGTAGATGTAATGTTGTTCATTCCATTCTTTGTATTACCACTCTCTTATTTATGGATTATTTTAAGCATGTTTGTTTATTCCTTATATGTACTCATCACTGGGTTTCAGCAACAACTGGATGAACGCATCAAACTCGGTATTATTATATTCATATTAAGTACATTTACTGTATATATTCAATATGCATGGAAGACATTCAATAAATCATTATTTTTCTTAATTGGTGGACTCTTGTTGTTTCTTTTAAGTTTTATGCTAGAGAAAAAACGTAGAAATATATAGTATATAGGGCAAAGAAGAAGAGAAGGAATGCATAACCAGTTCTTCTCCTTTTCCATAGCTGACTACACGTTAATGTTTCCCACTTTAGTGAATTTCATAATACGTATTTTATGCCACATCACTACAACATGTAGTTCCGTTGGAGCTTTCGAAACTACATGTTGTAGTGACATAGCTGATTTTGGTCATTATGAAATTCATTCACTTAATCAAAAGTTTTTCGAGCCATTGTTTGCATAGGATCCCACACAGTATTGTATGGTGGGGAATATGAAAGATCTAAGTCCACTAATTGTTGGAAGGTCATTTCGTTGTATAATGCTGTTGCGAGTACGTCAATACGTTTATCGACGCCCTCTTGTCCAATGATTTGTGCACCTAGTAATTGATTCGTTTTTTCATGGGATAAAAGTTTCATATACAAGGTCTCACCACCTGGATAATATCCCGCCCTTGAGATTCCTTTGCTTGTGTGGACTTGATAAGGGATGTTTAGAGCCTTTGCTTCCGCTTCATTTATTCCCGTTCGACCTAGTGTGTATTCGAAAAATTTGATGATAGATGTTCCAACAATCCCTTGAAACGGAAGAGAGTTACCTGCCATATTCGCTCCAGCAATTCGTCCTTGTTTATTGGCTGTTGTACCTAGTGGAATATGATCTTGAACCTGCTTGATTCGGTGATAATGTGTGGCGCAGTCTCCTGCTGCGTAAATATTTTTCACATTTGTTTCTTGATATGCATTCACTTGAATCGCACCTTTATTCGTCAATTGAATGCCCGTATCTTCAAGAAAATGTGTGTTTGCTTCAACACCAATCGCTAACAAAACAAACTCCGTTTCATAGGAATTCTCTTCCGTTTGAATACTCTCAACATAGGCGTTTCCAGAAAATCCGGTCACTTTTTCATTTAAAAGGAGTCGTATTCCTTTTTCTTTAGCTTTCTCATGAATCAACATAGCTATATCCGGATCAAAAATCCCCGCTAATTGAGGACCACTTTGAATCATTGTTACTTCTTTTCCTAACTCCACTAAGTTTTCAGCCATTTCCAGTCCAATGTACCCTCCACCAACTACAGTTACTGCTGTAATCTCTTCTTGTAAATGTTTGAGTATATTCTCCGCATCTGTTAACGTTTTTAATGGATGAATGCCCTTTAAATCACTACCTTCCCATGGAGGAAAAACAGGGCTTGTACCCGTCGCAATTAATAATCGGTCATAATTTATTTCAAAAGGTGTATTTGTTTGATGATTGATTCCTCGTACGATTTGTGCATCCACCGAGATTTCTTCTACTTCTGTACATACTCGGGCATCTATTCCATACGTTTCCCTAAAAGTTTCCACATCTCGAGCAATTAATTCTTCTAGTGACGAAACAACTCCGCCAATTACATAAGGAAGTCCACATTGTCCATAAGAATAATCTTCCCCACGCTCAAGCACTATAATATGTGCATCTTCATCAGTCCGATATATTTCCATCGCTGCGCTCATCCCCGCAGCAACTCCACCAATAATTACATACTTCATACATGCGCCTCCTTTTCATCGTCTATATGTAAAATAACATAGCTCACTCGTTTTCTACAGTATGATTGCAGGAGATATATTTCATCTTTTGCTTTCATACTAAATTTTTTTGATCTCTAAGTTATCTTATGTATGGTTTTTTCATCTTTTCTGATATGATAAGCGTATCACAGTTGGTATACATAGACGTATATATAGGAGGGAAAATGCATGTTTGAA
>DATGUV010000198.1:0-12802 GCA_035301025.1 Bacillota bacterium
ACAAAGAAAGGAAGTGATTCAGGATTAGCCAAGGAGTCTTTATTAATGACGTCACTCGGATTCTCTCCCATCAGAATTTTCTTCACAGGTATTTCAAGTTTTTTACCGTTCAATGTTTGTGGAAGCATCGATACTTCGTGAATTTCAGACGGTACATGCCTTGGTGAACAAGACGAGCGAATATGGGTACGAATATTTTTGACGAAGTCATCCTGTAAGGGTGTATTTTCTGCCATGACGACAAATAAAATAACGGTGGATTCACCATTACCAATGGGAATATCTACAATGAGGCTGTCTACAACCTCTGGAACTTGATCAACGGCTCGATAAATTTCGCTCGTACCAATTCGAATTCCTCCACGATTAATCGTTGCATCTGACCGACCATAAATGACACATGTTCCTCGTTTTGTAATTTTTAAGTAATCCCCGTGACGCCAAATTCCATCAAACGTATCGAAATAACTTTCATGAAGACGACTGCCATCTTCATCATTCCAAAAGTAAATTGGCATCGAAGGAAGAGGCTCTGTTAAGACAAGCTCTCCAACTTCATCTATCAAAGGTTGTCCATCATCAGAAAAACTTTCAATTTTTGCCCCAAGTCCCCGGCATTGCAACTCACCGGCATACACAGGTAAGATAGGGGCACCTAGAATAAATGCTGTACATACATCTGTTCCGCCACTAACCGATGCAATCCAGAGGTCCTCTTTCACATGGTCATAGCACCATTTAAATCCTTCAGGTGGAAGGGGAGAACCTGTCGAGCTAATACTTTTTAAATGACTAAGATCAAACGTTTCTTTCGGTGATACGTCATTTTTCATGCTATCCATAATATAACTAGCGCTTGTTCCAAACACCGTCATTTTTGTTTCTTCTGCAAGCCTCCACAATGCATTTCTGTCAGGGTATACAGGACTTCCGTCATAAACAATAACGGTACTACCAGCGAGCAAACCACCTACAACAAAATTCCACATCATCCAACCTGTCGTTGTGAACCAATAAAATCGATCGCCAGGTTTTAAATCCACGTGAAATGTGACAGCTTTTAAATGCTCAAGAAGGATGCCACCTTGACTTTGTACAATCGGTTTTGGTTTTCCAGTTGTACCAGATGAAAAAAGTATCCATAATGGATCATTAAACTCCACATGTGTGTAATTCATTTCCTTGATATTTGCTTTTTGTGTTGCCTTATCCCACATCGTAATATTTGCAAGGGACTCATAATTTGGTTGTTCATTCAGTAATGGAATAAGTACCGTTGCTTCAAGGGAAGGTAGTTCTTGTTGAATCGCTTCTACTACTTCCATACGGTCAAAGGCACGACCATTATACATATATCCGTCCACGGCTATTAATACTTTAGGTTCAATTTGAGTAAAACGGTCAATCACACTTTGTGTACCGAAATCTGGAGACGCACTGGACCAAATAGCACCAAGACTAGCTGAAGCTAAAAATGCAACAATTGTTTCATAAATATGACTACTATATGCAACAACACGGTCTCCTTTTACAACACCAAGGTTGATGAGCGTTTGTTGAAATGCAGTGGTATCTTGATAAAGCTGCTTCCAAGATACATCTACTCTTTCTCTATTTTCAGTAAGATGAATGAGAGCGGGATGCTCACGATTCATTTGTTTAAACACGTGTTCGGTATAATTCATATGCGCCCCATTAAACCAGGTTCCACCTGGCATTTCATGGCTAGATAACACTGATGAATATGGAGAGGTAGATTGCACATCGAAGTATTCCCAGAGTGTTTCCCAAAACAATTCGATCTCGGTTACCGACCATTTCCACAAGTCATTATAGTCATCAAATGAAAGATTTCTTTCATCTTCTAGCCAGTTCATGTACTTCGTAACGTTAGCTTCATTCATTCGCTCGACACTTGGTTCCCACAATAGGGTACCTTCTTCAATTGGATTCATCCGAATTCCTCCTCAAAACTCTACTTCCTCCATTATAAGTAACCGTTTCCAACGTGTAAAGGAATGTTCTTTTGTTGTAAGTGATGAATGAATGTGTGTTATGCTAAAGGCAGTGGAAAATAATTTCATTTGAAGGGGTGGAAGTGCAATGAATGTAGAAAGAGTTATTCGATCATTTCAAACATTTAAGGAAGATTGTGTAGAATCTAGCCCATTTTATGAATTTCTCGTGTCAGAGATTTTGCAAGATGAAGAAATCCTCCGGTTGAGTATGAATACACGGAAGGGACAGCCAATTGCAAATATGCTTCTTGGTGCTGTGCATTATATTTTATTGCGCGGTGTTGACCACCCTTTGGCGTTGTATTATCCGAGCATTTCAGATCGCCCGAAACCAAAAGAAGACATGTATCCACATTTTATTGACTTTTGTACTGTTTTTCGAGGAGAAATTGTTTCCCTGATGCAGCGAAAATACATTCAAACGAATGAAGTAAGACGCTGTGCATATTTATATCCAGTCTTCTCGTCGATTTTTGCAAATGAGGATCGTCCTTTAGCCCTCGTCGAGATTGGCACAAGCTCTGGGCTGCAACTATTTCTTGACTCTTACGCATATACATATGGAGATGGACGGGTATATGGGAACAAAACATCTACTGTTCATATCAAGTCCCAACTCGTAGGAGAGCCAGAGGAAGAATTAAGTTTTGTACTACCTGAAATTGGGACACGCGTTGGAGTTGATTTACACCGCATTGATGTAACGAGTGAAGAGGATCAGCTTTGGCTCGAAGCTCTCATATGGCCCGAACACTCTGATCGCCGAAAGTTATTCGAACATGCTACTGAATACGTGGAGCGTGATAAAGTCGATTGGATTGAAGGGGATGGAATCGAATTGTTAGAGAATATTGTGAAAGATATCCCTGATGATGAAATTCTATGTGTGTTTCATACCCATGTAGCCAATCAATTCAGTGAAGCAAGTAAAGAAAAGTTACTTCAACACATTGAAACAATTGGAGCAGAGCGCCCAATTTATCATATATATAACAATATTTGGGACCGGAATTTACACATTGACTATGTTTCCCCTCAAGGAAAAAAATCCCATATTGTAGGCACAACGGAATGCCATGGAAGATGGTTTACGTGGGAAATGACACCTGTCAATCATCTAAATGAATAACATACAATCAATGAAAAGAAGTCCTTTCCTGAATGGAGAAGGACTTTTTTGTATGAAACACGAATATTTTTAATGGGAATGCCTGTCTTTTAAAAAAAGAACGAATCTTATCATATTAAGTAACAAGAGCTGTCCAAATACATAAAGGAGTCGAATGCATATGATTTACGTAAACGTACGAGCAATCCTTATTAGAGAACGAGATGAAGCAGAGGAAGTGTATGTCCAACGTCGAAAGAAAGCTCATGAAGGAGTGTACCCAATTGAACTTCCAGGAGGACAACTCGAACCTTATGAATCACTCCTTGATTGTTTAAAAAGAGAAGTGAAAGAAGAAACGGGGTTGGACGTTATTGAAGTCATTGATCCTTTAAAAACAGTTCAAACAACTTCTACTCATGGGTTTGTCGTTGAATGTATGTCTCCGTATGCAGTCTATCAAACCGTTGAAGGGCCAGTAGATTCTATGGGAGTTTATTTTAAGTGTTATGTATCTGGTGAGGCTCTTGAAGTTGGAGATGACAGTGAACGGGTAGGTTGGGTCACGAAAGAAGCATTGGAAAGATTCATTCAAGAAGATGCGGTAAGTGGAATTGATAAAGCAGGAATGCAATTTTATCTAAATGAAGGATGAGATAAGAATGAAAAAAATATATCTTGTACGTCATTGTGAAACAGTCAGTCAGGATCCAGAATCTCCGTTGACAGAAAAGGGTTATGAGCAAGCGATGCAACTAGCGCGTTTCTTCTCTTGTAAAAACATTGATAGGATTATATCAAGTCCGTATCGGCGTGCGCAAGAGTCTATTGAACATTTTGCGAATGAAGAGAACATAGAAATCATAGAAGATGAACGTTTAACAGAGCGGGTTCTTAGTTCAGAGAATTTGCCGGATTGGTATGAGAAATTACGAGAAACTTTTGTAGATAAGAATCTTACATTTTTAGGTGGAGAATCAAGCAAAGAGGCGATGGGGCGGATTGTAGAAGTTATTGAAGAATTATTTTTATCCGATGATACAAACACGATTGTCGTCACCCATGGAAATATTCTTACACTGCTCATCCATCATTATGATTGCAGATTTGGATTTGAAGATTGGGAAAAGTTGCGGAATCCAGATGTGTTTTTGATGGAATTAGACGAAGGGTCTGTTCGAATTACTAAAAGATAAGTGGTTGAGACAAATCAAAGTTGTTTCTCCTAAAATACGAATAACATTCTAATTTAGCGTAGGAAATATACGGAGACTCCCGCGGGAGAAGAGGCATCAGCCGCCCGCAGGAAAGCGAAGTATATTTCCGAAGCGGGTAATTCCACTTTTTAAATTAGAATGTTCGTATTCTAGCTAACTTTTAATTTTTTGTCTCAGCCTCTTACTACTTTATTTATCCTCAACTACGTTAATAAATTCTCTCATATAATTTGGCAAGTCCCCTGGGTTACGGCTTGAAACAAGGTTCCCGTCTACAACGACTGTTTCATCCACCCACGTGGCACCAGCATTTTGTACGTCATCTTTTATAGCAGGTGTACTCGTCATTTTCTTTCCTTTTAGTACATCTGCAGAAACAAGTACCCATCCAGCGTGACAAATTTGAGCGATAGGCTTGCCCGCCTCGTCCATTTCTTTTACACAACGAAGGACGTCATCATCTCTTCTCATTTTATCTGGAGCCCAACCACCAGGAACGACGATGGCATCAAATTTAGCTGCTTTCATATCTGAAAATGCAATGTCAGATGTAATCGGAATTCCTTTCTGTCCTTTGTACACCTCACCTGCTTTTGGTCCTGCTACTGTTACATCAGCGCCTTCTTCACGTAAACGTATTACGGGATACATAAGTTCTAGGTCTTCAAAATCATTGTCTGCTATGGCGACGATCTTTTTTCCTTCTAAACGCATACAAATCCCTCCATTTGTGTGATACTTCTAGTGTAGCAAAGATATAGAGGAATCGAAAGAAGTTGAATCGTGATGATATATTTACGATTTATTTTGTAAATCCCGATTTAATGAAGCCTCTACTCTTTTGAAATAGATTCGATAGCCTATCCAAAACACTGCATAAATACTTGAAAAAATAATTGTACTTGTAATGATGGCTGTTAAATGAATCGGAACCCATTGAGCGGTAAATGCGATGATAAAATACACTGTAATGGATCCACTAAAATGGATGACTGTTTTTTTGAGCGGGCTCCACTTTTCTACCTCCGTCCATATGAAGGAAGATAATCCAAAATATATTCCTAGAATCATACTTGCAAGCATATGACGCCAGATTTCTGCTATGGTTGTTTCAACATCGATAAACAAAAAAACAGTCAGAAAGCCAAATGTAACGAGAGCACCAAAAGCAATTCCCATCATACATCTGTTGAAAATATCACTTTTCATCTTCTAGCCCTCCCATCATCAGTTTTTTCTTTACATCAGCTACATACCGCCTTGTAATATATTCCTTATTTCCTGAAAAGAAATATACGCAAAGATTTCCGTTAAAGGATAATTCAAATCTTTGGATTCGATTTAAATTCCCAATCACTGATTTAGAAAATCTCGCAAAATTATGTGGTGCGAGCATTTTTTCCAATTCGTATAACTTTAAATTGATTTCAAAGCTACGTTTGTTTTGTTGGGCAAATATTTTTCGCTGCTGTGCATACAAAAAATCAATTTCCTCAGGTTGCAAAAGTACTGTTTGATCCTCATCAATACCAAATAAACGTTCGGATTTACGTTTTTTAATAATCGAAAGAATTTCCTCCAATTCATCAGACCATGTATTCGTTTGAATGGTTATAGATGTTTCTTCATGGGAATCATCTATGTCAATATTTACTTTCATATACATACCTCCAAGCGGTACTTATTTAACTTTTTGCCCGTCGCAAAAATCGTGGGAATTGAAAGAATGCAGCTATAAAACCAATGACACCAACGATAGATAAAACCCCAATGGTTTGAGAAAAGACGGTAACAGTAAGTGTACCATTCATAGCCTCTTGAAATGCTTGATGTGCCCAATACTGGGGCGTGAAACGGCTGATAGATTGTAAAAGTTGTGGAAGTTGATCAAAGGGAATCCATAGTCCACCGAGCATTGCACCACCTAGGGCAATTACTTGAGTGATTGCAATTCCCATGTTGTCCGTATGTGAGAAAAGAGCAAGTGCTAAACCAATGCCAGTTACAGCAAGAGCTAAAAATAGAGTCAGAACAATAATAACAATTGGTTGTTCAAGAGGGATATCATAAACAATTTTTCCAAAGATAAACAAGACAATCATTTGCACGCATACAATGAACACATAAGGAACCCACTTCCCAATAAGATAAGACATAGGAGACAGAGGTGTACTCGCGATTCGTGCAGCCATTCCGTGATTGCGATCTTTAATAAAGGAATTTACCATCGTAATCATAATGAAAAATACAAACATGACGATATATCCAGGTACAATGGATGTTGTTACTTGTTGTTGGACTTCTTTATCCATACCAGAAGTAAACACAGATATAAATAATACAGTAAATATAATAGGTAAAATGAGCATCCAAAATAAAAGTCCTCGATCTTGCACGTTTTTTCTTATTTCTAAGTGCATAACAGCTTGCATAAAAAATCCTCCTATTTTCTTAGTTTAGCATACTTTTATGCTATGAATCATCGCGAAGTTGATTTCCGGTAAGGGAGAAGAAAACATCTTCTAGTCGTGGCTGCATGAGTTCAAGATGACTCAAAGAAATGCCTTTTTTACGACAGTTTTGGATAATATGCTCCATCGTTTCAAGTGGATTTGTCGTTATTATTTCAAAACCGTCCTTTTTCTTAGTTAATTCACCGTAGCATTCTAGGAATGTTTCTGAAATATTGTCTCCTTGTATATAAATAGAAGGAATTGAATATGTGCGCAGTAGCGTATTTACTGTTCCAGTTTCAATGATTTCCCCCCGGTCAATAAAAGCTATATCCTCACATAAGTATTCAACTTCTTCCATGTAATGGCTCGCATACAGACACGTATGTCCGGACTGTGTGAGTTGCTCCACCATTTGAAAAATATATTTTCTAGATTGAGGGTCAATTCCGACTGTTGGTTCATCCATAATGAGAAGTTCAGGATTATTCATAAGTGCACAACCAATGTTCAATCGCCTTTTCATTCCTCCTGAGAATGTATGCACCCGGTCATTTCCTTTATCAGACAATCCCACATAAGAAAGGATCTTATCAACCTGTTCGTGTAGTTCTTTCCCTGTTATATTGTATAATTTCCCAAAGAACATTAAGTTTTGCCTAGCAGTAACACTTTGTTCTACACATATATCTTGAGGTACATATCCAATTTTTCTTTTGGTATCCTTATTTAGTGGCATATCGTTATACGTAATGGTTCCTTCAAAATTTTCAATCACACGGGCAATTAATTTAATGAGTGTAGACTTTCCTGCACCATTTGGCCCGACGAGACCGAAACAGCTTCCTCTAGGAATGGTTAAAGATACATCTTTTAATGCATATGATTTGTCGTATTGTTTAGACACATTTTTAGCGGTAAGCATATGTTCCACCTTCCTTTGTTAGTATCATGCTCTTTCTATGCACAGTATGTCAGAAACCGTATCTGTTTTTGGAAAATGTTGCGTCACATGCAAAAATGATGACATAACATGAAGAAAACTTGGAATGACGTTGCTCATTTGGATATGATGAAATGCCCTCCATTGCACAAAAAAATAAAAAAGGATACTATGAAAGAGCGATTGAAAGAATAAATGACGATGAAGGAATATACATACATGGAGGAATGGATATGCCAAACAAAATAAAAGTTGGAATTATTGGATATGGAAATCTAGGACGCGGAGCTGAAGCTTCCATTGCCCAGCAGCCAGATATGGAACTTGTGGCTATTTTTTCTAGAAGAGGAGCGGAAGGGGTAGAGCCTCTTTTTGAACAGACAACAGTAGAACATGTTGATGAAGCAGAAAAATATGTAGACGATATTGATGTAATGATTTTATGTGGTGGATCTGCAACGGATTTACCAGAACAAACTCCGAAGTTTGCGGAAAAGTTTAATACAGTCGATAGCTTTGATACCCATGCAAACATTCCAGCTTACTTCGAGTCTGTTGATCACGTGGCACAAAAAAGCGGAAAAACAAACATTATTTCTGTTGGTTGGGATCCAGGTTTATTTTCGGTGAACCGTGTCATGGCTGAGGCGATTTTACCAAAAGGAGAAACATATACATTTTGGGGGAAAGGACTGAGCCAAGGGCATTCCGACGCAGTACGTCGAATAGAAGGGGTAAAAGCAGGGGTACAATATACGATTCCATCTGAAGAAGCGATTGAACGCGTGCGTCAAGGAGAAAACCCCGAACTTTCCACAGCGGAAAAGCATAAGCGCGTATGCTATATCGTGCCGGAAGAAGGGGCTTCTAAAGAAAAAATTGAAGAAACGATTGTTACGATGCCAAACTATTTTGCGGATTATGATACGACAGTCCATTTTATTACAGAAGAAGATATGGAGCGAGATCATCAAAAAATGCCACACGGAGGATTTGTCATCCGGAGTGGAGAAACAGGAGATGGGAACAATCAAATTTATGAATTTAGTTTAGCTCTGGATAGTAACCCAGCGTTTACGTCCAGTGTTCTTGTCGCATATGCACGTGCTGCTTATCGGATGAATAAAGAAGGACGAACTGGAGCGAAAACAGTGTATGATGTTGCACCAAATGATATTTCTGTTCAAGCGCCTGACATTTTAAGAAGAGACACGTTGTAAGGATAGCGTATTACATGACATTAGGTCTTTCGTGGAAGGTCTAATGTCTCTTTTAACCCATTAAGTTCCATGAAAAAGTGAGGGAAAAATGTGAAGGAGAAACTAGAGTCTGCTATGAAACTCAGACAAGAGGAGAAATATGAACAATCTCACAAAATCTTAATTGATTTGGCTACAAGATTTCCAGAAGATGCAGTTATTTCCTACCAATGCGCCTGTAGTTTTGATGTGCTTGGACAAGAAAGTAAAGCAATTCCTTATTATCTAAAGGCAATCCAACGAGGATTAAACCCTAAAGATTTATTAAGTGCGTATGTCCAATTAGGTAGTACGTATAGAACGTTAGGCCAATACAAAGAATCTAAAGAAACATTTCAAAAAGGATTAAAACTTTTTCCAGAAAACCGAGGGTTGCAAACTTTCTACGCTATGACGTTATACAATCTAGGAGAACATCAACAGGCAATGGAAATGTTATTCGATAGCCTGATTGCTACTACGACAGATGCTGATATTCTCCGATATAAACGGGCAATCACATATTATAAAACACAGTTGGATAAGGTTTGGGAGTAATAAGGAAAATTATTAGACGAAAGAGAAGTGAAGGATATGGAACATAAAATGGGTTTGTATGCACAACCAATGGCGTCTATTCAATCTGGGAGAAAAACGGTAGAAGTACGGTTAAATGATGAAAAAAGAAGAAAAATAAAAATTGGAGATACCATCCAATTTACAAAAGTTCCTGGAGAAGAGGAAACTCTAACAGTAGAAGTGATTGGATTAAGGGAATTCCCTACGTTTAAAGAGATGTATGAAACAATTCCTGCAGAAGACTTTGACGCAGTTGGTGATTCGATTGGTGAAATGGTGGATTCTACGTATGAAATATACAGTCCTGAAAGAGAAAAAGAATGGGGCACACTGGCAATTACAATTAAATTATTAGAAGAAAAGTGAAGACAGTGTAGGTCAAAAAGGCATATCGACATTCAAGCAAAATAACCTCTTGACCTTCGAGTATACTCCAATGATACGTTTTACATAAGGGGGTATGAAAGTATGCTTATTAAAGAATTTGCTACGAAATATCATGTAACGACAGATACGGTTCGTTATTATGAAAAAGAAGGTCTACTGACACCGATTCGCCTGGAAAGTGGATATAGGTTTTACGATGAAACATGTGAGAAAGCGATCACGTTTATTATTGTTTTAAAACAGCTTGGGTTTTCATTGGCAGAAATAAGGTTGTTGTTAGACATGGAAAGTAAACCTATTTCTCCAGAATGCAATGTTGCTTCCACAACATTATTTGCACATAAAATTTCTGAGCTTGAAGCTAAAGTTTCTTTTTTCACAACAGCAATTCACTCGTTGCAAATAGTTTTGTCACTGATGGAACAAGAAAAATTTGCTGAAAACAAACCAAAAATTGAAGGTTTAATCAAAGATATGTACAAAGACATCCAAGAGAAAGGAATTGAGTAAGATGTCGATTCGCAATGTGATTTCTCTAGAGAATGCCTTTGCATGTGTGATATGTTTTTTGTTTTATATGCATCTAGATTACTCAGTCATTTTATTTTTCCTTTTATTATTTGTCCCAGACATTACGATGATTGGCTATGTATTCAATCCGAAGATTGGTGCTACACTATATAATATCGGACACAGCTTTGTTGTTCCGTACGTAGTATTAGCCGTTGCATTCTTCAATGATATTCCTTTTTTATTAATGATTAGTCTTATCTGGCTCGCTCACATTTACCTCGATCGGAGCATTGGATTTGGTCTAAAATATAAGTACTCTTTCCATGAAACACATTTGCAAAAAATTGTTTAATTCCTAGGAAAAATGAAGGTTAGGTGTATTAGGGAAAACTTAAGTAGATTTACATGTATATATGAAAGCGCCTACTTTGGCTGGATGAAAATAATGTTATGAGGGGGATGTTGATGGAAATTAGAAAGTATCAACATACAGATGAGAAAGAATGGATTCGGTGCCGGGTTCTTTCTTTTTTAGATACTGCTTATTATGATCATGTTCTTAATAAAAAGGAAACATATGAAAATCCCTCGATAGAATTAGTTGCGATAATCGACAATCAGGTTGTTGGTTTGTTGGATATCGAATGTGAAGAGGAAGAAAAAGCAATTTGCACGAATGGTCAAGGACGTGGAGGAATGATTTGGCATATGGCCACACATCCTGACTTTCAAAGACGTGGAATTGCAACAAGATTACTAGAAACAGCAGAACGTATAGCTAACGAAAAAGGTCTTCATTATCTTGAAGCTTGGACGAGAGATGATGCATGGGTAAATAAATGGTATGAAAGAAACGGTTTCGAAAAGACCTATACGTATTTACATGTGTTTTTTGAAAGTCGTAATGAGGTTGAAAAATTGGCTCATGTTGAGTCATCTGATGTTAACGTCATTCAAGCTTTTGGCCATTATACAGGAGATGATCAAGAGTACGTAAAATCAACATTTAACAGAGTGCATGAATGTAACTGTTATGTGAAAGGGTTAAGGGAATAAGTACTGTTTTCATGATTGGGGGTATGAATATGCGGGTTTCTTCTCACATAAATAGTTCGATAACCATTAGACCTATAACGATGCAAGACTTTGAATCTGTCTTGAAGTGGAGTAAGGATGACATATTTTGTGCGGCGAATGATTGGGAGAAAAATAGGGGTGAACAAGAACTGTATACATGGTGGGATTTTTGTGTGCATCATCCACACAAAGATTTCATCCGGTTAGGGATCACGCTTGAAAATGACCTCATCGGTTATGGGGACATTGTTGTACTAAAAGAAGACAAGGCAGAACTAGGTATTGCAATTGGTGAGCGTAGCAGGTGGGGACAAGGAATTGGCACACGAGCGATGATGTGTTTAATGGATGTTGCAAAATCCCATTTACATATGACGACTTTTCAAGCCGAAACCCATGAAAGTAATCATCGAGCGCAAAAAATGTTGGAAAAAGTTGGATTTAAAGAGATTAGCAGAGTTGGAACGGAAATATATATGGGCGGAGAATGTGGGCTAGTACAATATTCTCTTTCGATAATATAAAAGGAGTCAACCAATGATTATTATGATAAATGGTGCATTTGGAGTCGGAAAGACTAGTGTTGCCACCGAACTTGTAAAAGAAATTAATCATAGCATGCTTTATGATCCAGAAGAGGTAGGTTTTATGTTGAGAAATATCCTTCCTCCACCTATTCAACAAAGAGAAGCGGTAACTGGAGATTTTCAAGATTTTAAATTATGGAAAGAGCTAACGGTAAGCGTTGCTGCATCCTTAAAAGATACATACAATATGGACTTGGTCGTACCGATGACGATTTGTAATCCTCAGTATTTTGAGTATATAAAAAGGGGGTTTACTAAAATTGACCCACAAACGTTTCATTTTTGTTTAACGGCAAGTAAGAAAACTATTTATGATCGATTATTAGAACGTGGAGAGGAAGAAGAAAATTGGTGTTTTCAGCAAACAGATCGGTGCTTAGAATCCTTTTCAACTCATGACTTTTCTCAATATGTTGAGACAGATGATAGAGGGATTTCGGAGGTCGTCAAGGTTATAAAAGGGAACTTGAAAAGCTAAAGAGGTGATGGTTATTCAAGAAAACAAACGAATTTTCATGAGAGAACTAGAAGAAAGAGATTGGATAGATGTTCATAAATATGCTTCCCAGGAAAAGGTTTGTCAATATCAAGCATGGGGACCTAATACGGAGAAAGAATCTAAGGAATTTGTAGAGAATATCGTACATGATGCACAGCTGGAACCAAGAAGTCGATTTGTGTT
>DATGUV010000199.1:0-4975 GCA_035301025.1 Bacillota bacterium
TGAAAAGGAAAAGCCAAGTTCCATAGATATAGACACCTTATTTGAGGTACTTCAATTGTATGGAAATGAAGATTTAGCAATTGTGATTCAAGAAGAATTGGAAAATCGAGCAACCACTTCGAAATAATGGCTGCTCGATGAATCGTTAATTTCTTTCAAAAAATGTAATGAGTGCTTGGGTTCCACTGTCATTTTCTCCATGTGTAGCAATGTCCTCATAAAGCTCAAGAGATAAGGTTAAACCAGGTGTTTCTATCCCCATTTCCTTAGCTGACTCAAGTGCAATTCGCATATCTTTAATAAAATGTTTGACGTAAAATCCTGGATCATAATCTCCTGCAATCATACGTGGGGCTAAATTGGACAGGGACCAACTTCCTGCAGCTCCTGTCGTAATACTTTCGAGTACTCGAGTTGGATCTAATCCGGCCTTTTTGGCATAAACAATTGTTTCACACACACCAATCATATTGGATGCAATAGCAATTTGGTTTGCCAATTTTGTATGTTGCCCAGCTCCTGGTCCGCCGTGACGTATAACATTTGATCCGAGAAGTTTGAATATAGGTAGAACTTCTGTAAATGCTTTTTCATCTCCACCGACCATAATGGTTAACGATGCATTTTGAGCTCCAACATCCCCGCCTGAAACAGGTGCATCTAAAGCGAATAAACCTTTTTGCTTAGCTTCCTCAGCAATCTTTTCCGCCAATGCTGGTTTGGATGTGGTCATGTCAATGATATAGCTATTCTTTTTTGCATTTTCCAAAATTCCTTCAGGACCAAAATATACTTCTTCAACATCTGACGGATAACCGACCATTGTAATAATGACATCAACATGTTGTGCTAAATCTTTCACTGATTGTTCCCATACTGCTCCAATATTTAGTAATGATTGGGCTTTTTCTTTCGTACGTGTGTACACACGAAGCGGATAACCACCTTGAAGCAAATGACGTGCCATACTATTGCCCATGACACCTGTACCGATAAATCCAATGGTTTGTTTTTGTTGCACTCTAAATACTCCCTTTCTGGTGTTGGTAACACATAATATGTATTGCTATATGGAATCCTTTCCTTCTTGTATAATACTATCGTACATGAAATTTAATAAAGGCATAAGAAAAATGTCTTTCATGCATCTTGTAATATTTAAAAATACATGTAGAACTGCGTTGGTTATGTAAAATATATAAAACAAAAAAGGTGGTGCATCAATGAATTGGCATATGAAACGTTTTTCAGAACTTACGAATGAAGAGTTATATGGATTGTTAAAAGCTCGGGTAGACGTATTTGTTGTTGAACAAGAATGCCCTTATGAAGACATTGATAATTTAGATCAACAAGCGATGCATTATTTTGCCGAACATGATGGGGAAATTGCAGCAACAGTTCGCATATTACCGAGAAAGACCACTTATGAAGAAGTAGCGATTGGTCGAGTGCTCGTTGTAAAAAAGTTTCGTGGACAAGGACTAGCTAGAAAAATCATGCAACAGGCGATCACTTTTATTCACGAAGAATGGAAGGAAAAAGAAATCAAATTACAAGCACAAACATATTTGCAATCCTTTTATGAATCTTTAGGGTTTAAACAAGTATCAGAAGTCTATGAAGAAGATGAAATTCCACATATTGACATGCTTTTAACGATTAAATAAAGAATCAACATTCTTAGATAGCGCATAGTATACATAATGAATTTCAACCATTGAAAAGGTGTCTATATACTGTTCGGACCACTCGACAATGAGATAAAGTTCAGAGCCGTTTATAGGGTTTATCTTACATTATTCTATACTGGAGGAATATGCATGCTATCAAAACAGCAGCTACATGATTGTAAAAGAACGCTTGTCCACCGCCAACAATCACTGATTCAGCAAGCAGAAGATAAAAACAATCGTTCCCTCATGCTGACAGAAATGAGTGGAGAATTATCAAGTTACGATAACCATCCTGCAGATATGGGAACAGCTTTGTTTGATCAAGGAAAAGATCAAGCGTTGGAGCGACATGCAGAAAAGGAATTGGAGCAAATCAACGAAGCCTTACATGCGATTGCAGAAGGAACCTATGGCATTTGTTCCGTATGCGGTGAAGACATTGAGTTTGAGCGACTGAAAGCAGTGCCAATGACAGCCCATTGTAAAAAACATGCTGAAGAAGAGAGAAGACATGAAATGCATGTGAGCGATACAAGGTTTGAACCTCATGCGGATATGCTTGATCATGCATACAAGGCATTTAAAGAGGATGGTCGTCCGAATGCATGGAGTGATGTGGAAGCATATGGTACATCAACTACGACGCATACAGAAGCTGAGGATGAAGAGAACTCATATGATTTTTTATAATATTATTCCCCTTCATATCCTTGAATACGAAGGGGACTTCTTTTTACCATAAATTATAAAAGATTTCTTCAATATTGTTAACGGATTTTGTAACATAACGATAGGCAATATATGAAAGTAATAAGAGCCCAATGGTTGTGTATACATAGTCAAATCCTTTAACAGCTTTTTCTGATAAGATAAGCACTGGAACTACAAGAATTGGCCCAATAATAGCAAGATAACCGACCACACTAAATGGTAAACCAGTCATATCAAGGACTTCTAATAAAATTCCAATGATATATAGTAGTGCAAATGGAACGAGATAAGCTCCGTATTTAGCAACTACGTCTTGAATAGAAAGGGATTGTTGTGCTACATTAACTGCTGCAAAGATAAGACCTACAATGATTGCGTACAGTAAAAGATACTTTAAAAATGGAATAGCAAGAAAATCGAAGAAACCAATTTCATCGCCGACCCCAATGTCTTTAGCCTCTTTTTTATAAGAGATAAATTCATTCAGGGAAATCATTAATGAAAATACAACAATCATAATAGCTCCTGAGATTAAATGGACACCGTTTACATCCTTAGCCGAACTTGGCTTTTTCAAGGCGTTTAAGAAGAAACCTCCAAAGTTACTACTCAGTTCCTTCGTTTTTTGAGCAAAATCAACTTGTTGACCTTGTTGAGGTTGTTGAGTTTGTTGTTGGATAGGTTGAGCAGGTGGCGGAGTTTGCGTACTTTGTTGAACAATTGGCTCTTCTGTAGCAGATTGTTCTTGTGCGCTTGCTTCTTCTAAAGGTGCCCCACATTTTGTACAAAACTTACCTGGTTCTGTTTCTTGATTACAGTTTTTACAAATCATACTTTTTTCCTCCTTTTTAATGTGATGTAAGGTATTGTTCACTTCCAATAGTTGGATGAATGGAAATGATTTCATGTATGAGTATACCGTTTGTACAATAAAAAAAGAAGGGTTTGAGGCATTTTTCTTATGAAACATTTAAATTCATGTCTAAAGACCCATTTACTCCACCGTTTGTGTGTGGAATAAATGGGTTCTCTTTAGTGTTTGGATAAAAATTATTGGCCTGCCAATGTACTTGTAGCAGTCTTTTTCTCCCCATTGCGGTAGAATGTAAATTTGATCGTGTCGCCTACTTCAGTTTCGGTATAAAGATATTTTTTGAAATCAAGCATAGATGTAACTGCTTCACCGTTTATTTCGGTAATGAAATCATATTGTTGTAAGCCCGCATCATCAGCAGGAGACCCTGATTGAACATTGGCAACGACAATTCCTTCCTCTACATCCTCAGGTATTTGAATGTTTTGTACATATTGTTGTGGAACTTGTGAAATGTGTGTTCCGGAAATACCGACAAAAGGACGGGATACTTCTCCGTCGTTCTCCAGTTGTTCGATCACTGGAATAGCTTCATCCATAGGGATGGCAAAACCAATACCTTCAACAGCTTGCTCATTTACTTTCATGGAGTTGATTCCAATGACTTCTCCATTTGCATTTACGAGAGCTCCTCCACTATTTCCTGGGTTAATGGCTGCATCTGTTTGAATGACTTCCATGACCCAATCTGGTGTGCGGTCTCCAGTAGTGTCTACTTTAACAGGACGATTTAACCCACTAATAATTCCTTTTGTCACGGAACCTGAGAAATCAACGCCAAGTGGGTTACCGATAGCGTAAACGGGCGATCCCACTTGAAGGTCATCAGAACTTCCTAAAGAAGCTACGGTTGGGAAATGTTCTCCATCAACTTCTAATACAGCTAAATCGGTTAATTCATCGACTCCGATTACTTTTGCTTGGACGCGTTTTTCGTTGTTTAAATCTACTTCGACTTCTGAAGCATTTTTGACCACGTGATTATTTGTGACAATGTATGCTTTTGAGTTTTCTTTTTTATATACAATACCTGATCCAGATCCAGCTTCTTGTTGTGGATCCCAGACAGAATTGTTTTGTAAGTTTATAATACCAACAACAGCTTCAGACACATGTGATAAATCACTCTCATCTGCATCCTCTGCTACAACTGGAGCGATATTCGGATCGGTAGGATCTACCTGAGTCGTTTGTTCACCAGAATGCTCTGTCTTGTTCAATTGGGGGATGGTGATGACTTGATTCATTAATAAAAGCACAATTATTGCAACAGAAATGAATCCACCTAAGACCCCGCCAAATAAACCTTTCATAAAGGAATGCTTCTTTTTCATTGGTTGCGTCGATTTTTCGGTTGTATATGTTGGGTGTACGATTATTTCATTCTTATCATGCTGATTCATGAGTAATCTTCCTTTCTTTTTTCTTCAAGTGTGTCTCAAGATATTTTTAGTATAAAAGAATAATGTGGAACAACTTTGGTGAAAGTGTGGAAAAAGTGTGTAAAAAGTGTGTAAAAGTTCGTCTTTTTTGTGTAACAGACGTAAAGTATGTAAAAATAGAACTATACAATCGGTCATAAGGGGTGTCGTCTCGTGGAAAATTATCGTATTTGTGTGGTGGAAGATGATCCAAACATTCAACATATCGTTGCTTCTTATTTAAAAAAGGAATCCTATGAAGTTACCGTCGTTTCCTCAGCAGAAGAAGCGCA
>DATGUV010000200.1:0-7058 GCA_035301025.1 Bacillota bacterium
TATTGAACATACAACTGTTGGAGAAGAAAATGATTTAATTGCTCATATTATGCTCAATGAAGAAGCATATGAAGATTTAGATGTACGGTATGAAATTGTTCTGAATGGCGAACATGATTGGGTGGATGCAACGGAGGATCCCGTCGGGGAGTATTCCGCACTATATACATTCGAGGAAATTGGTCAATACGAGATTATTATTCATGTAGAAGATAAAGAGGATCTACATGAACACACAACTATAGAACTCGAAATTACTGAATAAAACAATCACAAAGAAGTAGCCCTTGTCTCCTGACTTGGGCTACTTCTTTGTGTCATATATACGTTGACGACTTGTACGCTAATTCCTCTTAAAATGCTCCTGCTCCCCCACTTCCACTGGTTGGTGAACTACTCATTGACGTTGAGCCAGGAATATTAGTAGTTGCTGAATAAAACACTAACTTTTGTAAATGCAATCTACTTACCACAAATTCCGGGTGATGTACCATCGGCGTATAATATTCTTTTACACTTTCAATGGCAAAGTCTTTTCCTAATTGTTCAGCAAAGTTTTTCGTTTCCCCTATGGTAACAGCGAGTTCAAACTTTCGTTCGTTTTTTTCTGCATCCTCAGCAAGAGGGTATTTCTTTTGTGAAAACTCACTTTTCGCATAATATAAAACAGCATCGAGTTTCGCTATTTCTGGCTCCCATTTTCTTGATGAAATAACTAACACTCCAAACCAACTTAGAAACACGATTCCTAAAAACGGAAGAATAAGCACGGACCATTTAAGTGCGATGACTAATGTTATAAGAATCGTGAAGTAAAATCCACTTAATATCCATTTATTCCAACACCAAATCAAACTAATCATTGTTAATAGAGCAATTCCACCCATAAGAATTTGAAATGTTAAGGTAGCGATTGGTGTAATAGATAGCGTATATAAACAAATCAGAAACGTGATACTTGTAAGGATTAGCGATAAAAATTTAAATGGTTTATATGGTTCGTACCAACCTGAAAAAGCTTCTCTATTTTTCACCTTTTCAATCCATTCATTAAAATGAGTTGTGAAATGTTTCTTTTTTTCCTTGATTATTTCTGGCTTTTCATTTTCATCATAAATAATCGTTTCCAAATAAAATGTATCCACACCGTTTTCTTGTTCGGTAAATAGCCATGTTCGCAAATATGCATCTACTTCATCTGTTCCACTAGATTCCTTTTCCCAATAGAAAACATACGTCATTTTAGAAGGATCTTCCTTAAAAGGTGTCTCTTTCATCGAAATAATTCCTCGTCTCTTCAAAGAAAAAAGAGCAGTAATAATACTTTCATACTTTAAATCTACATGTCCATTCGCTTGAATAAATGTTACAAACAAAGGGTCCGTTTTTTCTAAAAACTCAAGGTGATCCTCAGGCCCTTCTCCTTCCTTAAACTGGTAGTGATTAGGGTGGACTTTTCCCTGCCATCTTAGAACGATCATTAGCAACAAAAACCCTATTAGTGCATACGGAAAAATAGACTGTAACCGATCCAGGTATAGTTCTTTTTTCTCCATGAGAGTTGTCTCATCTTGAATGATTTTCTCGCCCATTTTTTTATCCTTTTTCATAGGTAAATCAGATACTACAATTGAAGGAAAAACAATGCGTACTTCTGCACTCATACCAGACTTGAATTGATCATGATGATAGGACACCTCTGATGGATTTACGTGAACAGAAGCTCCTTCATCTCCATGAAGAAATGCGTGGATATCTTCCTCTGGAGCATCACTTAAATCCCAAGTAATATTCAACTCACCAATATCTGTGTTGTTTGATTTCGGATAAAAATCAAATCCTACTTCAGCAACGTCTGCATATTTTTTGATTTCTTCATGAATGTCATATGTGTATAAAACTGTCCTTTGTTCATCTTCAGAAGATATATATATCCGATATAAATCATCTTCATTCCTAACAGTTAGCTCTTCCATATCCATAGAAGTGATATTTTCATGTTCTACGTCTGGTGACACCTCATATCCTTTAAAATCAGATACTTCTCCTAGCAGGGATCGTTCCGTTCCTTTAAATGAACCAGAAAAATTATATGTGGAATATTCTGATACGTGCATGACACCATTTTCATCTACTTCTACATATATATCTACTTGTTCAATAGTAAAGCTTCGATCTTCAGCATGTACATAGGGAGTCATGTAAAAAAATAGACTCAGACATATCATCCCAATAAATATATAGATCTTCTTCATCATGATCCTCCCCTTTTCTATGTATATACGAAACTAACACATATTTGTTTCACTTTCCAAACTTTTAGTATTCCTTTACATTCAAAAATTGCATATAATAGAATTTGGTTTGAAAATAAATCTTCCTGACGAAGCGAAAGCATAAGATTCTACTTGGAGGTTCAATCATGTTTGAAATTAAAAATTTAGAAGCCATAAAACATGGTAAAAAACTGTTTACAAACTTTTCGTTACAAATACAACCTGGCGAAGTTGTAGCACTTTATTGTGAAAGCGAATTACGCACAATCATTATGAATATGTTCATATCTCCTAAGCGTATACAACAAAATAGTGTAATAATAGATGGTACGGATGCACGTCGTCAACCAAGAAACTTCATGAAAAGTACATGCTTCTTTTCTTATACTGACGGAGGTTACGACCGGCTTACGGTTCTTGAACACGCACGCTTTTACAAACGTCTTTATGGAAGTTCCATGTCAATTGAGGAAGTTCTCGGTCATGTAAAGCTAGAATCACTGCAGCATAAAAAATTTGGCCATTTAACCTATTCGGAACAACGCAGCGTTCATTTTGCACGCGTACTTTTTCAAGATGCCTCAACTTTTATCTTTGAGGAACCAGATATACATATTGATATAGAAACGAAGCGCCTATTCATGCAATTATTGGAAACTTTACAGGAAAAAGATGCATATGTACTTATTCTTACAAGCAATCTTCAACATGCCATTGCTTCGGGCGACGTTGTGTATGAATTGCATACCCAAGGCTGTAAAAAAGTCCAATTAGAACCAGATGAGAAAACAGATGACACTGCACCGGATAAACCTTTTCAATTTGATAAAATACCAACAAAAGTAGATGACAAAATCTTACTGTTTGATCCTTTTCATATTGAATATATAGAAAGTATAGATGGACAAGCATTTTTACATGTACATGGTGAAAGTTTTCTAACCACTTTCACTCTGCAACATTTAGAACATCGGTTACAACCATTTGGCTTTTTTAGATGTCATCGATCATATATTGTGAATTTACAGAAAGTAAAGGAAGTAATTACTTGGACTCGAAATAGCTATAATTTAATGTTAGATGATGCACATGATACATCTATTCCACTTTCAAAAGCAAAAATGTCCGAATTAAAAGAGATGATTGGACTTTCCTAAGCTCCATTCATCCCTTTTTTCATGCCATTCACCGAAAATATACTGCACAAATCCTTAAATTCCCTTAAAGTAAGAGACATCACATGAAAAACATTTGGAGGGAACAACATGTCTACGATTATTGATGTACAAAACATCCAAAAGACATTTGGAAGAGTAGATGCATTAAAAGAAGCTACATTTGGTGTTGAAAAAGGAGAAACATTTGGCTTACTTGGTCCAAGTGGTGCAGGAAAAACAACTCTTATACAATTGCTAACTAACCAATTAAAACCAACAGCAGGCAAAATTGAAATTTGGGGACAGTCAATTAAAGAATTAAACAAGAAAATTTTTCGTCAATCATTTGGGGTGCTTTCAGACAACAGCGGTTTATATACCCGATTATCTGTTTATGACAACTTAAAATTATTTTGTGATTTATATGGGATTCCACACAAACGAATTCATGAAGTGTTAGAAATCGTCCAACTTGGAAAAGAGAAAAATAAAATAGCTTCTAAACTATCTCGTGGTATGAAACAACGGGTGCTTTTAGCTCGAACAATACTACATAAACCTACATTATTATTTTTGGACGAACCTACTTCTGCCCTTGATCCTGTGAATACTAGCCATGTGCATGAGGGATTAAAAGAGTTGACGAAACAGGGTACAACAATCTTTTTAACGACCCATGATATGACTGAGGCAGAGACGATGTGTGACCGTGTCGCGTTTTTACATGAAGGGTGTATTCAATTACTAGATACTCCCACACATTTAAAACATCAATTCACAAACAGGTCTGTATCACTTACATGCACGGATGGTCGTGTAATTACTCATGAATACGCTGAAAATCAAGCACGTAAAATTTATGAAACGATGCAACAAGAGGATATTATCGCTATTCATTCAAATGAACCATCCCTTGGGGACATTTTTGTACAAGTGACTGGGAGGAAATTAGTATGAAAACTTCAATCAACCGTATGCAAGCCATTTTTATAAAAGACTTTAAAGATGTAATGAAAAACATGTTTATTTCATCTTCTTTACTTATGCCTATTATTTTAGCATTCATGTACAGTCGATTAGATGATGTTTCTATCGATCTTATTTACTTAATCGTAAATCTTTCTTTTGTTGCTGTAGCGTTTTTAATTCAGTGTAGTATGATTGCAGAGGAAAAAGAGAAGAACACATTGCGTAGTCTTATGTTATCGCCAGCTTCTGTCTTTGAGATTTTAGCCGGTAAGAGTGCACTCACGTTCCTTATGACCGGCGTAACCATCGTAGTTTCTATAAAACTTATGGATTATGTCCCGGGAAATAGTCTTATAGTAATCGTAGCGATCCTTATTTCGACTCTTTTCTATATCATACTAGGTACATTATTCGGACTCATTACTAAATCTGTTATGGAAGCTTCTGTGATGTCGATGCCTTTTATGGTTATCTTTGGGTTTGCTAGTTTATTTGAGAATATTGCTGCATCATATAAAGTTTCCTATCTTATTGATTATTTACCGAATATGCAGCTCATAGAAATCGCTCGTATGGATGAGGTTGGTACGACATTTCTAGAAGTTATCCCGAACCTGTTAATTATATTAGCCTGGATAGCAGCAGCTGCGGTAGTGACTGTAAGTGTTTTTAAGAAAAAGGAAATGAACGATTAATATGAAGACCTATGTTTAACCAAAAAACAGGTAGAATCTTATATGAGATCCTACCTGTTATATGGATAGTAGAGTGCTTACTTCTCTTCCGCCGTTGGAAATGCTATTGTTTCTAAATATGCAACTACGTCTACAATGTCTTCGACTGCCACATCTCTCTTAAATGCTTGTTGAAACAGTGCATAACCCTTTTTGTCATGTTCTTCTAACCAAGCTAATGACTTTTTTGGGCCAAAATACCAAACACCTTTTAATTCGAAATAAATTTCTAAGCTATCTACTAACAACCAATTTCTACGATAGTTTCCTTCAATATCATTTTTCCTAGATCTTTTCTCCATTTTCCATAGCCACGCTATTAAAAACGTTTTCTCATTATCTGATATTTGCCCTGGTCCCCTGTGCACTAACCTATCTATATCCTTCAGTAGTCTTGTAGCAATATTGCGTTCATCTAATAAGACTTCACCTTGATGGAGTTGAAGAAATTGTTCTGCCTGACGGTGTTTCTTTGTCGGATAGATCCAAGCATCCAGTTGTTTCCCCAAGAAAAGAGATGTATCATTTTTTTCTCTAAAACTATCGGCAAATCCTACAACATCTACATCACTTTCTGACGTATAATCTCCAGTACTATATGAACCATATAATATAATCGTATGGCAATGGTGTTCTTTCATTAAATACGTAATTAATTGCTGTAAAAATGAACTGGTATTCATTTTCAGCCCTCCAATTGAAATACATGTGTCAAAAATATCATACAATCCTCACTAATTGTTTGCGTTCACCAAATATGTTTGATCTTCTTCTTGTTCCATCAATACATGAATGATTTCATAAGGGGAGTCACTGTTTTCTTGTCCCCTCTGAACAATTTTCCAAGTAAGTACAAATCCAGTAATAATTAGTGCGATGACAATAACACTTATCGTTAATACAAATATTTTTGTTTTTCGTCGTGGTTCACTCATCATTGTTTCCTCCAAGTTACATGTTTCCTTCTTATTAACTGTAATGTGTACGACGATTATATTCAACAAATGTGAAGAAATGTCATGATTATTTCATATAGAGTAAGCTATCTTGAAGTTTCATATTCTTTTTATTATGAGGAATCAAATGATGTGTTAGAAAAATTAACTTTTCCATAAAGTGAAACTTCATTCAGTCGGGTTTTTATTCATCCCCCACTTGAGCATAGAGGAACAAAGGATAAGTTCGGCTCGTCTGTGACAACTCCTTTATGACCTACGTCCTGTAGGCGAAAGCAAAGGATAAGATCGGCTCGTCTGTGACAACTCCTTTGTGACCTATGTCCTGTAGGCGAAAGCAGAATTAGGGATTTACGTGGAGTTTATCCTCCACTTATTTCCTTGTCTTTCTGCAGAAAACTGCTGCGTTAGGATATGTTTGCACGTTAATGCGTGATAAAAAAATACAGCGCTCATTCAACGCTGTACTCCTTGATACACTTCACTTTATTCGTAGCGCGCCCAGGAGGATTCGAACCCCCGACACTAGGCTCCGGAAGCCTATGCTCTATCCAGCTGAGCTATGGGCGCATTTTTTGACACATCTTTTATTATAACGTGTACATATCATATATACAAGGAATTATGCCAAGGATCTTACTTTTTATTTTCAAAAACAGATAGAAACTAACGTTTACTTCCTATATAATAGGGGAAAGATGCAAAGGGATTGATTCATGCAATATTGAATCTTTTCGTTTGACCTTTTTTGACCTATTAGTTATGATAAGGATAGGAAAATAATTTAGAGTATGGAAGCAATAAAAGGAGGAAGTAACTCATGCAATTAATACCTACAGTTATTGAACAAACAAATCGTGGAGAACGTGCATATGACATTTATTCACGACTTTTAAAAGACCGAATCATTATGCTTGGAAGCGCGATTGATGATAATGTAGCAAACTCAATTGTTGCACAACTTTT
>DATGUV010000201.1:0-4821 GCA_035301025.1 Bacillota bacterium
CGTTGGGAGCATATGTATGAAGCAGAGCGTATGTTAGCTGAGGAAATGATGGCTATGCCGATTCGTTACTACAACAACGTTACTCTTGAAAAAGATGGGGTAACAGGCATCATTCGTCATGCAGTTGGATATGTTGACTTAAAGTACGCTGATAAAAACTAATTTCCTCACGAGAAAGACATAAAGGACGGCTCATTTACGTGTTCGCGTAAATGAGCCCATCCTTTTGAATACATATGTGAATCAATTTCATAATTGCTTATTTGAGTAGAAAATCCGAACAATACAATTAAAATTAACGTTATTATTCGGTTGAGTAATGTAAATATTCCATGCTAACTCCACTTAATGTGAATATTTGGATTTTCTTTGCGATTAATGTATTATGAAATTCATTCTTGTAGCAATGAAATAAGAAAGCAGGGAAGGCAAATGCTAAAACCAACGCATTTATCCAAAGGAGATACAGTCGGAATTATCGCACCCGCTGGCCCCATTCAAGCAGAAAAGTTAACAGAAGCGATTCCTTTTTTAGAAGGACTCGGTCTTCATGTTATCGTAGGCAAACATGTGTATGCGCGCAATGACTTTATTGCTGGTACAGATGAAGAACGGGCTCAAGATTTTCATGAAATGATTGAAAATCCTGATGTTCGCGCAATTTTTTGTGCACGGGGAGGATATGGGACAGGTCGCATTGCTTCTATGCTGGATTATGAGCGTATTAGAGCTCATCCAAAAATCATTTGGGGCTATAGTGATATTACATATTTACATACAGCTGTTCGTCAGCATGCTGGTCTGATTACATTTCATGGACCAATGATTGCCTCAGACGTTTCTTCAGATACATTTGACAAACAATCAGCACATTCTTTTGATCAGTTATTTCACGCGCAACCAGTTACTTATGACGAAACAATTTCACCACTTCGAATCATCTCGGATGGAGAAGGCAAGGGTCCACTTGTTGGCGGAAACTTATCTGTATTCATGAGCACAATGGGCACCCCTTATGAAATCGATACAACAGATGCCATTTTATTAATGGAAGATATTGGTGAAGATCCTTATCAAGTAGATGGACTATGTAACCAACTCAAACAATCTGGTAAACTTAATAAACTAGCAGGAATTGCTATCGGGGATTTTCGACCAAGAGACCTTGATCAAACAGAAAGAAGCACTATATATGACCCGATTTTTCAACATTACTTTGCAGACTTACAGATTCCTGTTGTGGCAGGTTTTCAAATCGGTCACTGTTTTCCAAACATAGGAATTCCATTAGGTACAGAAGCTACACTATCTACAGAAACAAAACAATTGCACATCGAACAAGGGGTAAAGTAAACACACATCATAAAACGATGACACAGATGTATAACAGTTGAGTGTATTTCCGTATGCAACGTGCGTGTATGCGTATAAAGAAGACATGAAACACACTCAGTTATCATCTAAACTATCCAGAGGAGAATGTATGATGAAAGAGAAGTTACTTGAGGTAAAGGGATTAAAAAAACATTTTGATGTCGGAAGAAACCAAATTTTAAAAGCAGTCAATGATGTAACTTTTGACGTTTATCGTGGGGAAACATTTGGACTCGTTGGAGAATCCGGATGTGGAAAAACAACCATTGGTAGAACAATCATGGGGCTTTATAATAAAACAGATGGTAACGTAATCTATGATGGGGAAGATGTGCATGCACTATCAACATCAGAGGAATTCGACTTTTACAAAAAAATGCAAATGATTTTCCAAGACCCATACGCATCTTTAAATCCACGTTCCACTGTCCGCGAAGTCATTGCTGAACCTATGGAAGTCCATGGTATTTTTAAAAATAAGAAAGATCAATTGGATAAAATCATATCTTTACTAGAAGAAGTAGGACTTAGTCGGGATCATGCTAACCGGTATCCCCACGAATTTAGTGGTGGACAAAGACAACGAATTGGAATTGCTCGTGCCTTAGCATTAGAACCAGACTTTATTATTGCTGATGAACCAATTTCGGCTTTAGACGTATCTGTTCAAGCGCAAGTCGTAAACTTATTGAAGCGACTACAAATAGAAAAAGGACTTACATTTTTATTCATTGCCCATGATTTATCGATGGTCCGACAAATATCTGACCGGATCGGAGTGATGTATTTAGGGAATATGGTTGAACTTACAACAAGTGACCAACTGTATGATAACCCACTACATCCATATACAAAAGCATTGCTCTCTGCTATTCCAATTCCAGATCCAGATGTCGAGGAAAAGAGAGAAAGAATTATTTTAGAAGGGGAACTCCCAAGCCCGATCGATCCACCAAGTGGCTGTGTATTCCGTACACGTTGTCCAGCTGCAATGGATATATGTAGCCAAGTAGTACCAACATTTAAAGAACAAGAAGACGGCCATTTCGTCGCTTGTCATTTATACGAATAACTCATATAAAACTCTTCTTTTAGGGGCATATTTCCCCTAAAAAGAAGAGTTTTTTGTTCTGTGAGGAAATTTTGATAAAAGTAGGTTCTATTATTGCCTATCAATGTATAGATTAACTAGTAGAGTCACTTCAAACAATCATGGATGAAGGGACTATAACTCATCGATAGGAGGAGCTTATGAAGAAAAAAATGTACCCATATATTCAACGAAAAAAACGGATGAAACAAAGCAAAGTGAATAAACGTATTTTACAAATCCAATCAAGTACGCATAAAAATCGTCAACCATCCAATCCGCTTACTTCCATTATTTCTAAAAAAGAAGGGAAACAGCGTCCCAGGTGGATCCCTAGTCATAAAAACAGATGGAAATTAACGACTAGTGTATGCATTCTCACACTTGGGATTGTCATTTTGTTACTTCCGACGATGATTGTTATTCCGTTTATGGACGCTCGTAGTGAAGAAAAGATAGCAGAAGATCCGATGAAAGAAATGCTCGCTCTAGAAGTGGAGGATGACTCCTCACTAACGGTCCCTGTTATGCGGGCTCAAACAGAAGAAATTGAAGACGTTCCTCTTGAAACATATGTTGCTCGCGTAATCGCTTCAGAGATGCCGGCAGAGTTTGAAATGGAAGCCTTAAAAGCTCAAGGTGTGGCAGCACGCACATATATTATTGACTTACTTATGCATCACGGGGAAGAAACAGATGCATTTATTAGTGATCAAACCGATGATCAAGTGTATTCAAATGATGAAGAATTACGGGAAAAATGGGGCAGTGATTATACATGGAAAATGGATAAATTACTAGAAGCCGTTACTGCTACGGAAGGTGAAGTAATCACGTACAATCAAATGACGATCACACCGGCATATTTTTCAACGAGTAATGGATATACAGTGAACTCAGAAGATTATTGGGAAAATGAATTACCTTACTTGCGAAAAGTAGAAAGCAAGTGGGATGAAGAATCCCCTTCTTTTTTGGATCAACAAACCTTTACAAAAGGTGAAATCGAGCAATTGTTAGCTATATCCTTGCCAAGCACAAATGAGGTTCCGATACAAATGACTCATACCGAAAGTAATCGGGTGGATGAATTAATCATTGCTAATGAAACATTTACTGGAAGGGAAGTCCGCGAAAAACTTGGATTAAAATCTAGTGATTTCACCATTGAGCAAAAAAGTAATCATTTCGTATTTAATACAAAAGGATTTGGTCATGGAATTGGAATGAGCCAATATGGTGCAAACGGAATGGCCAAAGAAGGAAAAACCTATGAAGAAATCCTCTCATATTACTATCAAGGAGTGGAAGTACAGAACGTTGATGATATTGCACCAATGCTTGTACGAAAGTAACGGTAGTTAAATGACCGTAAAGGTTGTTTTAGAAATGAAAGAAGTCTAATAAAACTTGGTAAAAGGCGTAGCTAATCTACCTTTTTCCAAGTTTTTCTTAGATTTTTACGAGAAAATGTATAGATTCCCCTCAATCTGTTCACAATGGTTGTTGAGGTGATGTCATATGAAGGAAGAAAACAACCGCGGTTCATCAAAGAAGTGGACACGCATCTTCCAAAAGAAATGGTTCTTTCCAGCATTATATTTGGCGATTGCAGTCGTATTCCTCACAGGAATTGTTTGGTATCAAAATGTTAGCAAAGAAGTACCAGACGCTGAGCAAGGTGGAGGAATGGAAGATTACAGCCCGAATCTCTATGACGAAGAGGCAGAACCGGTTACACAACAAGAAGAAGTCATTCGTATGCCAGTAGCAGACGAAGAAACAGCTGAAATCGTTACTACATTTTTCGATTCCGAAGCGCCAGTAGAAGAAAGGGCCAACAGTTTAATTCATTACAACAAACGCTACTATCAAAATGAAGGCGTAGCTATTGCAAGTACAGAAGAAGCTTCTTTTGACGTAACAGCATCCTTAAGTGGAACTGTTGAAACCGTCAAAGAAGACCCTTTACTTGGAAATGTTGTAACAATCTCTCATGGAGACGACATGAAGACCTATTATGCTAGTCTTGAAGAAGTGATTGTGAAAGAAGGACAAACCGTCGAACAAGGAGATGTCCTTGGAAATGCTGGTGAAAGCTTACTAGGTCAACAAAATGGGGTTCATGTTCATTTTGAGTTTACTAAAAATGGTGAAAAGCAAAATCCCGAACTTCTCTTCAACCAACCCGTATCAAGCATTGGAAAACTAGATACGGAAGAAGAGACTGAAACATCTGCAGAGGACGAAGAGTTGGATGAAGATGCACATGAGGAAACAGAGACAGATCAAGACTCTGAAGAAGATGTAGATGTAGACGTAGTACCACCGTACGTGCCGGAAACAGATGACTAAAT
>DATGUV010000202.1:0-13196 GCA_035301025.1 Bacillota bacterium
TTTCAATCAAAAGAGCTTCTTTTTATATAAAAAGAAGCTCTTTTCAAAATGCTTATTTTTTTAGTATTTCTAGTACATTTTTGACGGAAGTGGCAGATGTATCTAATGCTGCTTGTTCTTCCTTTGTTAAAGGTAGTTGAATAATTTCTTCGATTCCATTTCCTCCGAGAATTGTCGGTACTCCTAAACAAATATCAGAATATCCATATTCTCCCTCTAGATATGCAATCGATGGGAGGACTCGTCGTTGATCTTTTAAAATTGCTTCAGCCATCTCCGTTAAGGAAGCAGCCGGTGCGTAATATGCACTACCATTACCAAGTAAATTAACAATTTCTCCGCCGCCTGTACGAGTCCTGCGAATAATTTGATCCAGACGTTCTTTTGAAATTAATGCATCTAGGGGAATCCCACCTGCATGAGAATATCGGATTAAAGGTACCATGTCATCACCATGGCCTCCTAACACAAATCCAGTAATATCTTTTACAGAAAGATTCAATTCCTCTGCAACGAATGTCCTGAAGCGTGCTGTGTCAAGGATCCCAGATTGTCCAATCACCCGTTCTTTTGGAAATCCAGTTTCTTTAAAAATTGTATATGTCATTGCATCTACAGGATTTGTTAACACAAGAACGAAAGCTTCAGGTGCATGTGTGGCAATATCTCTTGCCACAGACTTCATAATTGTTGCATTTGTAGTTACTAAATCATCACGACTCATTCCAGGCTTTCGTGCAATTCCAGCAGTAATAATAACAATATGTGAATCTTTAATATCATTATAATCAGATGTTCCGTAAATACGAGCATCAAAACCTTGTACCGGACTGGCTTCAAGCATATCAAGTGCTTTTCCTTTTGTTGGATTTTCCATTTCCGGAATATCCACAAGTACAACATCTCCAAGTTCCTTTTGTGCAAGTAAAAGTGCAGTTGTCGCACCTGTAAAACCAGAACCGATCACTGAAATTTTACGTCTTTGAATAGCCATGAAATTCCCCTCTCAATGTCTCAATTATTTCATGTTTTTAATGAGTTCATCACCAAACTCTGAACATTTAACTTTAGTTGCTCCATCCATTAAACGTTCAAAGTCATACGTAACTACTTTAGATTTAATTGTTTCTTCCATTGATTTAGTAATTAAATCTGCAGCTTCATTCCATCCTAAGTGTTCAAGCATGAGAACACCCGATAAGATAACTGAAGAAGGGTTTACTTTATCAAGTCCTGCATATTTAGGTGCAGTTCCATGTGTAGCTTCAAAAATAGCATGTCCAGTATCATAATTGATGTTTGCTCCAGGAGCAATTCCGATTCCACCTACTTGTGCAGCAAGTGCGTCAGAAATATAGTCTCCATTTAGGTTCATTGTAGCAACAACATCGTAGTCTTTTGGACGAGTTAAAATTAATTGTAAGAAAATGTCAGCAATGGCATCTTTAACAATAATTTTTCCTGCTGCTTCTGCATCACTTTGTGCTTTGTCTGCAGCATCTTTTCCTTTTTCTTCTACAATGCGGTCATATTGTCCCCAAGTGAATACTTTATCGCCGAACTCTTCTTCAGCAACCTCGTATCCCCAATTTTTGAAAGCTCCTTCTGTAAACTTCATAATGTTTCCTTTATGAACAAGTGTTACACTCTTACGTCCGCCGTCAATTGCATATTGAATTGCAGCACGTACAAGACGTTTTGTTCCTTCTTCAGAAACTGGCTTAATTCCAATTCCAGATGTTTCAGGGAAACGAATGTTTTTCACACCCATTTCATCTTCTAGGAATTGAACAACTTTTTTCACTTCATCTGTTCCTTTTTCCCACTCAATACCAGCGTAAATGTCTTCCGTGTTTTCACGGAAAATAGCCATGTCCACTTCTTCAGGACGTTTGACTGGTGAAGGTACACCGTCAAAATAACGTACTGGACGTAAGCACGTATAAAGATCTAATTCTTGACGTAGTGCTACGTTTAACGAACGGAATCCTCCGCCAATTGGTGTTGTTAAAGGACCTTTAATAGCAACTTTATATTGGTCAATGAGTTCTAGCGTTTCAGCTGGTAGCCATTCACCAGTTTTGTTAAATGCTTTTTCCCCAGCATAAACTTCTTTCCATGCAATTTCTTTTTCGCCGTTATAAGCTTTTTCAACCGCAGCATCTAGTACTCTTTTAGAAGAAGCCCAGATGTCTGGTCCTGTTCCATCTCCTTCAATAAAAGGAATAATCGGATTATTGGGTACTGTCATTTTCCCATTTTCTACTACAATTTGTTCACCTTGTGTCATTTGTAAAAGCCCCCTCATGTCATTTTCAATCACATTATATAGTACCATAAAACATGTATGTATGTTTATGGACCATTCACTTATTGAATATCCACCTATCAATAGTATGCATATAAAAGCCTCTACACCCAACAATTGATGTAGATGTTATGAATTATTTACGGTCTTTGATTGGTACAAATTCTTGCATCTCTGGTCCAATATATTCTGCACGTGGACGAATGAGACGGTTGTTATCGTATTGTTCCATAATATGTGCAATCCATCCGGATACACGGCTCACCGCAAAAATAGGTGTAAATAAATCATGATCAATTCCTAAACTATGATATACAGATGCTGAATAGAAATCAACGTTTGCAGGCAATCCTTTTTCTTTCTTAATGAAATCTTCAATGTCAACTGACATGTTGTAATACTTTGGTTGACCTGTAAGTTTCGTTAATTCTTCAGACATTTTCTTCAAGTGTTTGGCACGTGGGTCTCCATCCTTGTAAACACGATGTCCCATTCCCATCACTAATTCTTTGTTTTCGAGCTTATTCTTAATGTAAGGAATTGCGTTTTCTTCTTCACCAATTTCAGTAAGCATCTTCATGACTTGTTCGTTTGCCCCACCGTGAAGTGGCCCTTTTAAAGTAGCAATAGCAGATGTAACACCAGAATATAAATCTGAAAGTGTTGCTACACATACTCTTGCTGCAAAAGTCGATGCATTTAATTCGTGATCTGCATGTAAAACAAGTGCTTTATCAATTGCTTCTACTTCAATTGCTTCAGGTTCTTTGTCATTTAACATGTACAAGAAGTTTGCTGCATACCCTAAATCTTTTTTAGGTTTCACCGGTTCTAACCCTTTACGAATACGGGCAAATGCCGCTACAATTGTAGACATTTGTGCTTGTAATCGAATCGCTTTTCGTTGATTTGCTTCTTTTTCCATTACATCTGCTTCTTCATCATAGATTGCTAATAAAGAAACAGCCGTACGTAATGCCGCCATTGGGTGTACCTTTGAAACGTCATATGAACGCAAGTGATTGATCACACCTTCAGGAACTTCCATGTGTGTGACAATTTCTTCTTTAAAAGCATCCAATTCTGTTTGTGTAGGGAGTTTTAAATTCCATAATAAATATATTACTTCTTCAAAACTCGTGTTTTCTGCTAAATCATCAATTTTGTACCCAACATACGTGAGTTGATCATCGATGATTGAACTGATCGCCGATTGCGCAGCGACAATTCCCTCAAGTCCTTTTTTCGATGACATAACCAACCCTCTCCTTTTTTCATCTATTTTGTATTAAACAATTTTCACTCCTGCAAATTAAATCAGAAGAATATATTGTTGACCTTTATGTAGAGTATAGAACATTTAATCGTAAATGTGAATTGAAACCGTTTAAAATATATGTTTAAATTTATCTCATGATCTATAAAAAGCGTCTAATGAATGATTGTTCATTCGTTTTCATGAAAAAGACATGTCTAATCCAATCCTCTATCTCATACAATACATTAGATGCTTTGTTGCTGAAAGTGAGGGAGAGACATGCAGAAGAAAACATTGCACAGGATTGGACGAGCATGTGTAGTTATAAGTGTATTATTAGGAGCTGTCTTCTTCTTTCGATATATGTTTCATATCATTTATCCTATTGCCATTGCGTGTTTATTAGCCACCTTGATACATCCATTCATCACTTTTGTGCAGGAGCGATACCATATCCCTAGAATCATAAGTACATGTTTTATTTTACTAGGTATGATAGGTTTCATCAGTTGGATGATTTTCTTTGTGATCACCGAACTGATTCAAGGTTCCGCATATTTGGCAGATAAAGTACCTACTTATATTCAATTTTTCACTGCATCTATTGAACACTTTATTCACCTATATATCCTACCTATGTATGAAAAAGTTACGATGTTTTTCTCTTCATTACCTACTGTCCATCAGGAAAACATCTCACAAAATATATATGGATTTTTAAATGAAATGACAGATATACTAGCAACTTTTGTTCAGTATCTATTAAAAAGTGTTCCAACGATCCTATCTATATTCCCACAATCCATTGCAATGATTGGCTTCATCATCATCGCTACATTTTTATTAGCCATCGACTTTGACACATATATACATCAAGTACAATCTATCATACCAAAGAAAATGCTTCACCATATCTTACATGTTGGATCTCATATTAAGCGGACATTTTTAGGATATATACAGGCGCAAATAAAAATCGTCCTTCTCACGTGTGTACTGCTTTTTATCGGACTTACCATTATTGGTATCAATCATGCCTTTACCATTGTAGCTTTTGCAGCTCTTGCAGACTTTTTACCTTATATTGGGACAGGTGTGATTTTTATTCCTTGGATCGTCTATATGTTTTTAACAGGTGAATATGAAATAACGATTCAATTAAGTATCATTTATTCAATCGTCGTCATCTTACGGCAAATCATAGAGCCGAAAATAATCTCGGCTCATTTGAATTTACGTCCAATCACAACTTTGTTCGCACTGTTTATTGGCTTCCAACTTTGGGGGGTGATTGGAATGCTTCTAGCTCCAATAACCCTTATTGTTCTTTCAGGAATTTATCAAGCTGGTACATTTCATCTTATTTGGAAATATATTACCGGTTCTTAACTTATCGCCGAAAGGTAATGGTTTGACCGTCCATTTTCTTCTTAATAAATTGATACATTCTATCTTTGAAAAACGATCGTGTTTGTGGAAGGATAAACAGTAATCCGATGAGATCTGTAATAAATCCCGGAATGATTAATAAAATTCCACCAATCAAAATACTAAGTCCATCCATTAGTTGTGTTCTAGGAATTTTTCCTTGCATCATTTCCAGTCGAATTTGGACAACTGTAACTTGTACATGCCTTCTAACAAGTCCCATACCTAAAAATGCTGTCGCAAGAATTAAAATAAATACAGGGAACACACCAATTTCTTTACCAACTAAGATAAATGTTCCAATCTCAAGAAAAACGATTACCAGTATCAGGAGTATTAGTTTTCGCACGTATCTCTTCCTTTCATACACGGATTTTATAGAACACTTGCATGTCCTTGATAAACATCCCCTTTGGATCCATCAATTGTGATGTATTCACCATATTTAATCGCTTTAGTAGCTCCTTCAACACCAACAATCACAGGTATTCCAAGACTTAATCCCACCACTGCCGCATGAGAGGTAAGTCCTCCTTCTTCTGTTATAATTCCACTTGCACGATTGATTGCAGGCATCAAATCTCGATCTGTTCCAATGGTGACGATAATATCTCCATCATTCATTTTTTGATTAATATCTTCTGCAGTATCAGCTACGACAGCTTTTCCGTAAGCAGTCTTTCTACCAATTCCTTGCCCTTTTGCAATCACATCACCTATAATATGAACTTTCATTAAGTTTGTCGTACCGCTTTCGCCAATAGGTACGCCTGCAGTAATAATGACCTTACTTCCTCGGTCAAATAACTTTGTACTTAGTCCTTGATCTACTGCTACTTCAAGCATTTCGTCAATGGTGTTTACTTTAGGCCCTTTTACTGCATGTACACCCCATACTAATGCTAGTTGACGATTCACTTCTTCAGCAATAGTCACTGCAACAACCGGTACTTGCGGTCGGTACTTCGAAATCATTCGAGCAGTATGGCCACTTTCGGTAGATGTAATAATCGCACTAACACCTAAGTTCATCGCCGTATGTGAAACAGATTGGCTAATCCCGTCTGTCACAGACATCATTGTTTTTTGGGAAAGGTTTTTTAGTAAAAGTTTGTGATCTAGTCGTGTTTCAGCCTTTAAGGCTATATCATTCATTGTTTGAACTGCTTCAACTGGATAATCTCCTGCTGCTGTTTCCCCTGACAACATAATTGCGTCCGTTCCGTCAAAAATAGCATTTGCAACATCGGAAGCTTCTGCACGCGTAGGACGTGGGTTTCTTTGCATAGAATCAAGCATTTGCGTTGCAGTAATGACAGGTTTTCCTGCAGCATTACATTTAGAGATTAAATCCTTCTGTACAAGTGGTACATCTTCTGCAGGAATCTCTACTCCTAAATCTCCTCGGGCAACCATCACACCGTCACACGCTTCTAAAATGGAATCAATATGATCGACTCCCTCTTGGTTCTCTATTTTAGAAATAATATGCATGTTAGGCGCTCCATGTTTCTCTAACAAATTCCTTATTTCAAGAACGTCAGATTGTCTACGAATAAAGGAGGCAGCAATAAAATCAACACCTTGGCGAATTCCAAATTCTATGTCTGATGCATCTTTTTCAGTCATACCTGGTAAATTAACACTGACATTTGGAACATTTACACCTTTATTGTTGCTCACTTCTCCACTGTTTAATGCTTTTGTATGAATGAGACGTGTATCCTCATCAAGAGCAATGACTTCAAGTTCAAGTAACCCGTCATCAATTAAGATTTTCGAACCTACATGGACGTCGTCATACAGGCCGGTATACGTGACCGAAAACAATTCATTGGTTCCTTCCACTTCTTCCATAGAGATAGCAACTTCTTGTTCTTTTTCAATGATTGTTTGACCATGTTTAAATTTCCCTGTACGGATTTCTGGTCCTTTCGTATCTAAAAGAATGGCTACTGTTTGTCCTGTTTTTGCTGCTGCTTCTCGGATGTTTTTTATACGATTTCCATGTTCCTCAAAATCACCATGTGAAAAATTTAACCGTGCAACGTTCATTCCTGCGTCGATTAATTGGGTTAATGTTTCAACAGATTCTGAAGCGGGTCCAATCGTACAAACGATTTTTGTCTTTCTCATTGGTAAATCCTCCTTGTGATTTTAGATGGATAGTTCGGTCGTTAGTTTATATAATTGATAACTTGTATGATGTTTTTGTGCTAGTACTTCATCGAGCGGATGTTCAACCAACTGATTGTGAACGACTCCTACCATTACCCCGGCTCTTCCTTCAAGGAGTGCATCAATGCTTCGTGAACCTAATCTAGAAGCTAACACTCGGTCATTGGCCGTAGGAGAGCCACCACGTTGAATGTGCCCTAAAACGGTTACTCTTGTTTCAAGTTTCGTTGTTTGTTGAATTTTTTCCGCATATTCAATAGCACTTCCAGCACCTTCTGCAACTAAAATGATACTATGTTTTTTCCCCCGGGCATAGCCTCGTTTAAGCCGGTGAATAATATCTGAAAACTCCCCATCTTTCTCGGGAATAATGACACTCTCAGCACCAGCTGCAACTCCAGCCCACAATGCTAAATCCCCTGCATCTCGCCCCATCACTTCTATTACATATGTACGTTCATGAGATGTAGCAGTGTCACGTATTTTATCCACTGCTTCAATAATGGTATTTAGTGCTGTATCAAATCCGATCGTAAAGTCTGTACAAGCAATATCATTGTCAATCGTAGCTGGTATACCAATACAAGGGAATCCTTTTTCAGACAGTTGAAGAGCCCCCATTAAACTACCATCTCCCCCAATAATAATCAGAGCATCGATTTCAGCTTTACGTAACTGCTGGATTGCTTGTTCCTGACCTTCATCTGTTTTGAATGCATCACATCTGGCAGATAGTAGCATGGTACCACCACGCTGAATGATGTCTCCTACCGCACCAACATTCATATGAAAGAAGTTTCCGTCAATGAGTCCTTGGTAACCATTTTTTACCCCATAAGCTTCTACACCATGAAAAATTGCTTTACGAACAATTCCACGGATAGCTGCATTCATTCCTGGGGCGTCACCACCACTTGTTAAAACAGCAATTCGCTTCATTTTGTCTCCCTCTTTCCTATTCTTCTCCTCCAACAATGGATTTAAACGAGTAAATAAAGCTAGAGGTTGACAAATGCCAACCTCTCTTCAAGTGTAATTATTCAGTTCCCTCTTCATAAGCTCCGATGTTTTTATACTTTTCCCATCGGTTTTCAAGTAATGTATCTACAGAGAGGTTCGTTAATTCTTTTAACGCCTGTGTAATCGTTTTTTCAATTTCTTTTGCTTGAAATTCCACGTCACGATGTGCTCCACCTCTAGGTTCAGCAATCACACCATCCAATACGTGTAAATCTTGCAAGTCATAAGAAGTAATGCGCATCGATTCCGCTGCTCTTTGTGCTTGGCTGGCATCTTTCCAAAGAAGGGCAGCTGCACCTTCAGGAGATATGACAGAATACGTTGAGTTCTCTAGCATGTAAATTTTATCGCCAACACCTAAAGCAAGAGCTCCACCACTTCCACCTTCTCCAATAACAATACAAACAACTGGTACCGTAAGTCCTGCCATTTCCATTAAGTTTTGAGCAATGGCACTACTCTGTCCACGCTCTTCCGCTTCTTTACCGGGCTCAGCACCTTTTGTATCAATAAAACAAATAATAGGACGATTAAACTTTTCGGCTTGTTTCATATGCCTTAATGCTTTTCGGTATCCTTCTGGGTGTGGCATACCAAAGTTTCTACGAATATTCTCTTTTGTATTTTTCCCACGTTGATGCCCAATGACTGTGATTGGACGCTCATGAAACATAGCAATCCCTGCAACAATTGCCTCATCATCACCATACAAACGATCCCCATGAAATTCAATAAAATCCACAAATAAGTGCTCGATATAATCTAAAGTAGTAGGGCGTTGTTGATGACGAGCCATTTGTACACGGTCCCATGGTTTTAAATTCCCATAAATGTCATCTTCTAATACCGCTAGTTTCTTTTCTAGCGTTTTAATTTCCTCTGTTAAATCAATTTCACTATCTTTTGTTAATTTTTTTAGTTCTTCTATTTTTTCTTTTAAATGAATGACAGGCTTCTCAAACTCAAGTAATTGCATTATGAGGACACCTCACTTTTACCATGCATGTTAATAATTTTCGATAACAACTTCTTCATGTCATGACGATGCACGACACGATCAATATGACCATGTTTTAATAAAAATTCTGCCGTCTGAAAGTCATCTGGCAATTTCTCACGTGTCGTTTGTTCGATAATTCTTCTACCAGCGAATCCAATCAATGCTTCTGGTTCAGCAAAGTTGTAATCTCCTAAAGATGCAAAACTTGCAGAAACTCCTCCAGTTGTTGGGTGTGTCATCACAGAGATCATGAGACCACCTGCCTTGGAAAATCGTTTAATCGCAATGGATGTTTTTGACATCTGCATTAAACTTAAGACACCTTCTTGCATTCTCGCACCACCAGAAGCAGTGAATATTACAAATGGAAGGTCTTCGTCTTTTGCTCGCTCAATTGCTCGTGCGATTTTTTCTCCTACAACGGATCCCATACTTCCCATGCGAAAACGAGAATCCATTACGCTAAAAGCAACTGGGCGATTGTCCATCATACCTTTTCCAGTCACAACAGCTTCAGAGAGCTTTGTTTTTTCTCGGTCTTTTTCTATTTTCTCCAAGTAATCTGGAAAATCTAATGGGTTGCTCGTCTGTACATGTGCATCCCATTCTTCAAAAGTATCTGCATCAAATAAACTATGAATGCGTTCCCAAGCACTTAAGGCATGGTGAAAACCACATTTAGGGCATACTTCCATATTTTTCGCCATCTCTTTTTCATAAAAAATCTTATTACATGATGGACATTTTTTCATTAAACCTTCTGGAATATCATTTTTTGTTTGCTCGTTTGAGACAGAAGAATGCTTTTTTCTTCTACCAAATATATCTTTAAGCAAAGGTATTCCTCCTTTATATCACATAAAAGTACGAAACATTCATCTATAATTAAGAACATATTCGATTCATGGCACATTTCCACTATGAAAGAGCGCACGTGTATATTACGTTACGCTTCCTTCAGATGTTGCACGATATTACAGTACACCTTATATAGGTGCGTTCAATAGGAACTGTAGGTGCTTTGTGCATGAATCTTTTATCATGTTCGTTCATTTCATGCATTTCATCATACGTATTTCATTCTACCTCACTACCATAAGTATTTCTGTTAAGACGTTTGAAATACAAGTGCTAGTGAATTGTTACTGTTGGTTATTGTGCATATCATTCAATTGTCTTGTCTTTTCAGCTACTTCTTCAGGATCAACTTCAATTCTCGCTACACCCGTTTCCATAGCCGCTTTGGCAACACTTGCTGCCACAATCGGTGCTACTCGAGGGTCAAAAGGAGCCGGTATTACATAATCTTCATGCAGTTCTTCAGCACTAATCAAAGAAGCAATCGCTTCTGCTGCTGCAACTTTCATCTCTTCATTAATACGTGTAGCTCGTACATCAAGAGCTCCTCTGAAAATTCCTGGGAACGCAAGTACGTTATTCACTTGGTTTGGATAATCGGAACGGCCTGTACCAATAATTTTCACGCCACATTCTTTCGCATCATCAGGTAATATTTCCGGATCTGGATTGGCCATAGCAAAAATAATCGGATCCTCGTTCATATTTGAAACCATTTCTTTTGATAAAATACCTCCAACTGAAACCCCGATAAACACGTCCGCACCTTCTAGCATATCTGCTAAATCACCTGAACGTTTATCTTTGTTGGTCCACTTCGCAACTTCTTCTTTCACACTGTTCATACCTTCCGTGCGACCTTCATAAATCGCACCGCGAGAATCACACATCACTACGTCTCTTACTCCAAAATGATATAATAATTTAATAATAGCAATTCCTGCAGCACCTGCTCCGTTCGCTACGACACGAATGTTTGAAAAAGACTTTCCTACAAGCTTCAGTGCATTGATTAATCCTGCAACGGTTACGATAGCTGTTCCATGTTGGTCGTCATGGAAAATAGGGATATTTGTTTCTTTTTTCAAACGATCTTCAATAATGAAGCAATTTGGAGCGGCAATATCTTCTAAATTCACACCGCCAAAGGTTGGTTCCATTAGCTTAACCGTCTGAACAATTTCATCGACATCATTTGTATTTAGACAAATGGGAAATGAATCTACGCCAGCGAAACTTTTAAATAATACAGATTTCCCTTCCATCACTGGAAGTGCAGCTTCTGCGCCAATATTTCCAAGTCCTAACACAGCTGATCCATCACTTACAACAGCAACCATATTTCCTTTCATCGTATAATCAAATACACGCTCTGTACGATCATATATTTCCTTACAAGGTTCAGCTACTCCTGGTGAATACGCTAAACTAAGATCTTTTGCATTACGCACAGGAACTTTTGATGTAATCGACAATTTCCCCTGATGTACTTTATGCATATGTAATGCTTCATTTCTTAAGTTTGTCATGTTTTAATTCGCTCCTTCTACTGCTAGAAATAATGATAACTACAATAAGTCTATTTTCAAAAAAGTATTGATTTCAAAGGAAATGTATGCTGTTTTACCCATGATGCCCCTACCTGTAATAAGCACATCTTGAAATCCACATATCTGTTAAAATATGCATACATATAAAGAGGTATGTATGTATTTTCTGTCGTTGATACTTATCATAAATAGAAGCTATAACTTCTTAATTATAACAGATGAGATTTCTCTGTAAAGAAATGTCATATGATTGTACTTTACTTAAACACGACATTTTCTGCACCGAACTGCTTTTTAAATGCATCCAAACATTCTTCTGTTACTTGAACGTAATATTTTGAAGCTAACTGATACGACTGTTTCCTTCGTTCTTCATACACAATGATCGGAGTATCTCCTTCATATGTGCCTGATAGTTGTTCAATCTGATGAAGAGCATTTTGTTCCGCTTGATGTGTAAGCTTTATATATAAAATCCCTGGATCCTTCTCTTTCAATCCGGAAATATCTAGTTGTTGAATTCGTGAAATAACATACTGGATACGTCCATTACGTTCTTCTACTTTTCCAGTCATATGCACTATTTCTTGTTCATCTAACCAGTTGCTAACATCTCTGAAAACATTTGGAAAAATAACCGCATTTGCTTCTGCTTCCTCATCACTTAATGTTACAAACGCCATGGAATCTCCTCGTTTTGTTCGGATTTTACGAATGGACTGAATGATCCCTGCAGCTACTACTTGGTTGTTTTTAGGTGAAGGACGAAAAGACGAAAAAGACGTAAATTTTTTTCTCCGAAGAATGGGCCGGACTTCCTCAAGTGGGTGACTAGAGGCGTACCGTCCAATGAATTCCTTTTCGTCTTGCAACTTTTCAAGTAAGTCCATATCTTCTACGTCTGTATATTGAGGACGTAGATCAATCTGTTCTTCTAATAAACTCGGTTGTTCATGGAATTCTTTAAATAACATCGCCTGTTCCAATGCTTGGTCAACGGAATCTAATAGACTTCTTCGGTTGTTATATGTTGAATCAAACACTCCTGCACGAATAAGTGTTACAATCGATTTACGATTCACCTTTTTTGAAGATACACGCATACAAAAGTCAAATAAATGTTTGTATCTTCCCTCTTTTCTGCGCTCAATCATTTCCTGTACAATTTGATATCCAATCCCTTTGATGGATAATAAGCCCATTCGAATCGTTTTACCTTCTAAACTATATCCAAAATAACTCTGATTAATATCCGGTGGTGCAACCTTGATTCCAAGTGCTGCAGCTTCTTTCATATAACGATCAATTTGTTCACTTTGATTCGTTGAACTTAGTAAACACGTGAAAAATACATGTGGTTCATGAGCTTTCATATACGCAAGTTGATAAGCAATCGTACTATATGCAACAGAGTGACTCTTGTTAAATCCATAGTTTGAAAACTTCACAATCCAATCAAATAACTGCTTAGCTACGTGTTGATCATATCCATTTTTCAAACATCCCTCGATAAATGCTTGCCTCATTTCATCGATTAACCGATGATCCTTTTTACTAATTCCTCGCCTTAGAATATCCGCTTCCCCGTAAGATAAT
>DATGUV010000203.1:0-3162 GCA_035301025.1 Bacillota bacterium
ACAAATGTGGAAGGATGAATCTTCGGCTCTATATTTTTATAAGGATGAATCATATGTGTCCTCCTTCGTGTTAAGTTGTTTCTAGTGTTATTTTTTCTGAATTGCCAAAATGAAAGGCGGATTGTTTTTTTGATTAATGAATCCATAGCGCAATACCGTATATTGCTTTTGATCAAGTTCAATAATGTGTTTCAACAATTCTTTCTTCTCGTCTTTTCCACCATCATGACCATGATAAACAACGAGAACAATCATTCCTCGCCTCTTTAGGATCGGAAGGATTTTATCAATCGCTTCTATAGTAGATTCTGGTTTTGTAATAATTTTTTTATCACTACGTGGCAAATAACCTAAATTAAAGATTGCCCCTCCTATAGTTGCTTGTGACGAAACATATTTATACATTTCAGCATGGCTATCATGCACAAGGGTCATATTTGTGCGTTTATGTTCTTTTAATAAATGACTAGTAGATTCAATCGCTTCTTTTTGAATGTCAAAGCCAATCACTCGTCCTTCGTCGCCGACTAATTTGCTGAGGAACAATGTGTCGTTGCCATTGCCACATGTTGCATCAATAACGATTTCTCCTTCTGAAACAGACTCTTCTAATAAATGATGTGCGTATTGTATGACTCCTTTAATGAGCATATTTTGTAGCCCTTCTTTCACAATTCTTTAGTTCTTTCATAAAATGAATTTATAAAACGTATTTACTGCTATTTCAATCCATCCTAAGTTTCGTTGATTCGTTCGAAACTGTATGCTGTATTGAAATAGTGGTTAAGAAATGATGAATTCTTTCTGATTAAAGAATTCATCATACGTATTTTATACTATTTCAATCCATCCTAAGTTTCGTTGATTCGTTCGAAACTCTATGCTGTATTGAAATAGTGGTTAGGAAATGATGAATTCTTTATTAGTGTACCATGAATAAAAATAGGAATAAAAGGAAAAAGCTATGTTATGGGTAGGAAACTACTTCTAATTGTAGGTATACAGTTTCTTGACAAGTTTTGTAACTTTCTTTAAAATGCAAGTACGAATAAAAAAATGACGTTATAAAGGATTAGTATATATAATGTGTGGTAAAGAGAGGCAATGGTTGGTGTGAATTGCTCCACTACTTATATAGAACTCCCCTTTTTAGTCGCAATGGTGAACTCGTAGTAGCCATTGCCGTATCTCCACGTTACGGACACGAGTGAACGTATGTATGCGTTAATTTGGGTGGTACCGCGGGAAAGTAGCTTCTCGTCCCTAGGCTGGGATGTGGAGGCTTTTTTTAATGTACATAGAGGAGGAATTTGGATGGGGTACGATCATCAAACAATTGAGAAAAATTGGCAAGCTTATTGGAAGGAACATAAAACATTTAAAACAGATACATATTCGGATAAAAAGAAAGTATATGCACTTGACATGTTCCCGTATCCATCTGGGACAGGGTTACACGTAGGGCATCCAGTTGGATATACAGCAACAGACATATTTTCCAGAATGAAACGTATGAAAGGATATGAAGTCTTGCATCCGATGGGGTGGGACGCCTTTGGCTTACCTGCAGAGCAATACGCTCTTGATACAGGAAACAGTCCAGCAACATTTACCCAAAAGAACATTTCGACATTGAAGCGTCAATTACAGGATCTAGGATTTTCATATGATTGGGATCGTGAAATTGATACAACAGATCCAGCTTATTATAAGTGGACTCAATGGATTTTCATTAAATTGTACGAAAAAGGATTAGCATATATTGATGAAGTGGCGGTAAACTGGTGTCCAGCACTTGGGACAGTCCTTGCGAATGAGGAAGTAATTGACGGAAAAAGTGAGCGAGGAGACCATCCAGTAGTCCGCAAACCAATGAAACAATGGGTTCTTAAAATTACAGAATATGCGGATCGTTTGTTGGATGATTTGGAAGATTTAGATTGGCCAGAAAGTATTAAAGATATGCAACGTAACTGGATTGGTCGTTCTGAGGGTGCAAATGTGACTTTCGAAATTGAAGCACATGATAAAGAATTTACAGTATTTACAACACGACCAGATACATTATTTGGAGCTACTTACGCCGTGCTTGCTCCTGAACACCCTTTTGTAAAAGATATTACAACAGAGGAACAACAAGAATCTGTAGAAGCGTACTTGGCAGAGGTACAAACAAAGTCTGATTTAGAACGAACAGATTTAGCAAAAACAAAAACTGGAGTTTTCACAGGTGCATATGCTATTAATCCTGTAAATAATGAACGGATGCCAATTTGGGTAGCCGATTATGTATTAATGTCATATGGAACAGGGGCAATTATGGCCGTTCCTGCACATGATGATCGCGATTATGAGTTTGCGAAAGCATTTGATTTACCCATCCAACCAGTTATTGAAAGTGAAGATTTACCGTACGTGGGCGATGGCGTTCACGTGAACTCTGGCTTGTTAAACGGTCTTACGAATGATGAAGCCATTTCAACGATGATTCATTGGTTAGAAAAAAAACATAAAGGTGAAAAGAAAATTAGTTATCGTCTAAGAGACTGGTTATTTTCGCGTCAACGATACTGGGGTGAGCCGATTCCAATTATCCATTGGGAAGACGGGTCAATGTCCACAGTTCCTGAGGAAGAATTACCACTTATTTTACCTGAAATGACAGAGATTAAACCTTCAGGGACTGGTGAATCACCTTTAGCAAATAGTGAATGGATCCATGTAACTGATCCTGAAACAGGGATGAAAGGCCGCCGTGAAACGAATACAATGCCACAATGGGCAGGAAGTAGCTGGTATTTCTTACGCTATATCGATCCACATAACAATGAAGCACTAGCAGACCCTAAAGCCCTTGAAAAATGGCTTCCTGTAGATATTTATGTTGGTGGGGCAGAACATGCCGTCCTCCACTTATTGTACGCTCGTTTTTGGCATAAAGTGTTATATGACATTGGAGTCGTTCCAACAAATGAACCATTTACAAAACTGTTTAACCAGGGAATGATCTTGAAAAATAGTGAAAAAATGAGTAAGTCAAAAGGGAATGTTGTGGATCCAGATGACATTATTAAATCTCATGGTGCTGACACGTTACGCCTTTATGAAATGTTTATGGGACCCCTTGATGCGGATGTATCGTGGTCTACAACTGGATTAGAC
>DATGUV010000204.1:0-2766 GCA_035301025.1 Bacillota bacterium
ATGATATACCTCTCATCTTCGTCCACTGCCAACTTCATATCAAAGACTTCTGTTTGACCTTCAGGCTCTCGGACGATTTGAATTTCCTCATCATATTCATCGGCTAACGATACTTCTATCTCACTTCCAGATTGTCCGTTAGGATCTGTTTCCAGTGGGGGTTCTCCTGCTTGTTCCGTCGTAAAAATTCCAGTAGCAATAATTATGAGAATACACGCTGCTGCAACTGCGCCAATTCCGACAGCAATTCGCTTACCAAGCGTTGACTTTTTCACCTGAGGGAACAGTTCTGCCTCAATATTGTTCCATACAGTATCTTTCTCGTCTTCCATAACATCTGTTTCCTCTTCAAACATACGCATAAACTCTTTTTCCTCACTACGAATCATCTTGCCCACCTCCTGCATAGGATTCTTTCATTCGTTTTCGTGCCCGTAGTAATCTAGACTTTAGCGTGTTCACATTTACATCTAGCATTTCGGCAAGTTCTTTTTCCGTAAAACGATCTACATATTTTAATACGATCATTTTTCGCTCTTCTTCTGATAGAGCATCTAGCGCATCTAATATTTTTCCACGCGGTGGTTTTTCTGTAGTAAAATCTTCAATAATTCCAGTAACTTCCTCAGAAGCTACTTTTGACGATTCTGTACTTCTCTTTTTTAACAATCGATTGGCTTCATTCATTAAAATACGATAAAACCATGGTTTAAACGACTTCTTATGATCAAACGTGTGAATACTTCGGTATATTCGAATAAACGTTTCTTGCACAATATCAGACGCATCCGCTTTATTTTTCGCCATGGCATATGCGGTCCGAAGTGCATAAGATGCATACATGTCATATAGTTGTTTAAACGCTTTCTCGTTTCCCTTTTTTACCTTTTTTATCAATGTTACTTCCCTCGAGGAAATCATAACGAACCTCCTTTTTAAACCATGTACTATATATACCCAACAAATGCGCAAAAAGTTTTCTGGTTGAAAAGTTTTTTATATTTACATTTTATACAACCATTTCTCAACGATTGAAATAACCTTTAAATCATGTCTGTGGATTGGAAATCAAAGCTTGCTTTCTTTCCCTCTGTAGAAAATCATGATACAGTAAAGACAAATAGTGCTCATACAATGAATGGAGGATTTTCATGACACATGTGTATGATTTTTCTGCAACGACGGCAACAGGTGAAGAAATATCTTTAAAGGATTATGAAGGGACCGTGCTACTGATCGTAAATACGGCAAGTAAATGTGGATTCACTCCTCAATTTGAAGGCTTGCAGCAATTGTATGAAACGTATAAAGATCAAGGCTTTACAATTCTAGGGTTTCCTTGTGACCAATTTAATCATCAAGAGTTTGATCAGATCGAAGAAACGATGGAATTTTGTCAAGTAAACTATGGAGTTACCTTTCCCATGTTTCAAAAAATCGATGTACACGGGGAAAACGCCCATCCTTTATTTATGTATTTACAAGAACAAAAAGGTGGCGTTTTGACGAAGAAAATTAAGTGGAATTTCACGAAGTTTTTAATCGATGCTCAAGGAAATGTCATCGATGGGTATGCGCCGATGACGAAACCAGCATCGATAGAAAAAGATATTCAAGAAGCATTAAGAAAATAAATCGTGTATTATATGCAAAAACGGGTCATTGCACATCTGCAAGAACCCGTTTTTTATGCCTACAATCTTCTTTTCTAACAATCAAATGAATTTCATAATGACCAAAATCAGCTATGTCACTACAACATGTAGTTTCGAAAGCTTCAACGGAGCTACATGTTGTAGTGAAATGGCATAAAATACGTATTATGAAATTCACTAAATCAGATGGCATTCACATGAATGGCATGAATGATGAAATTGTTTTATTGTGTTATTTTTTCAAATTCTCCTGGTTCATAACCATTTAATTCAACGGTCATCGATTCAATCACTTGCTCCTCATCTGGCATATCATTTCCATCTCGATCTACTTGCACAATTTCATCGGCTACTTCCATTCCCTCAATCACTTGACCAAAGGATGCATATTCCCCATCAAGGAATGTAGAGTCTTCTACAACGATAAAAAACTGTGAACCTGCTGAATCAGGATGCTGGGAACGTGCCATGGATAAAACTCCTCTTTCATGGGACAAGTCGTTTTCAAAACCATTGACTTTAAATTCCCCTTTAATCGTATAACCTGGACCACCCATACCTGTTCCTTCTGGGTCCCCACCTTGGATCATAAATCCTGGAATTACGCGGTGAAAAATCACACCATCATAATACCCATCCTCAATTAACTCAATGAAATTATCTACACTATTTGGTGCGATGTTTGGATATAATTCTAGTAAGATCTCTCCTCCATTTTCCATAGTTAACGTAACAACAGGAGGATCTCCTTCATACACACGTTCTGTTTCTTCCGCTTCTTGTTCTTCTTGATTCTCCTCTTCTTCACTGTCCACTTCTTCGGTTGTTTGAGGACTGTCTTCCTTTGTTTCGGTTTCTTCCTTATCCGACTGACAACCAATAAGTACAATCGATATAATAAACACACTTAACCAAACAATGACCCATTTATTTTTCATCATATCTCCTCATTCTTTTACTCATTTGAATCAATTTCATAATTGCTTATTTGAGTGGAAAATCCGAACAATACAATTAAAATTAACGTTATTATTCGGTTGTGTAACGTAAATATGATTGCTTGGAATATAGGCGGATGACTCCTGCGGGAGAAAAAGCCTCGTTGAGACCC
>DATGUV010000205.1:0-3919 GCA_035301025.1 Bacillota bacterium
CACGCCATCGTGACAGGAAGTTGTGTCCTTTATCCAAAAAGGGAACGTTGAACACGCCATCGTGACCGGAAACTGTGTCCTTTATCCAAAAAGGGCACGTTGAACCCGCCATCGTGACCGGAAACTGTGTCCTTTATCCAAAAAGGGCACGTTGAAGTATTCTCTCTTCTCGCCCTTTACATAACCTACCAAAAACATCCCCTCATTGCACGAGTACAATAAGGGGATTCCTTTCATTATGTTAAATCTGGAAACTTCTGTTGTCTAAGAGCTTCGTATATAATGATTGCTGCAGTGTTGGATAAGTTTAAGGAGCGCACATGTTCACTCATGTGCACGCGTAAACATTGTTCTTCTTTACCTGTTAATAACTCTTTTGGAATTCCTTTAGTCTCTTGACCGAAGACGAAAAATATGTCCTCTTCTGTGTTTGATACATCTACATCTGTATAATGTTTTGTTCCAAAATTTTCTATATAATAGTACATTGCTTGAGGATATAATTCATATAACTGATTGATATTCGCATATTCTTTAATATCAACGTTGTACCAATAATCTAGTCCTGCTCTACGCAACATCTTGTCATCTGTTGAAAATCCCAGTGGATGGATTAAATGTAACGTTGTATTCGTTGCTAAACACGTTCGTGCTATATTTCCTGTATTTGCAGGTATTTCTGGTTGATATAATGCTATATGTAAGCCCATTTCTTCTTCCCCTATTCTGTGCTCGAGTGATCTATTTTTTGTGAAAAAATTTGAAGATTTGATAATATATGTCTTAGTTTCTACAATTGTATTTCACGGAGTACATTTTATCATTGTAAACTGTTTTTTTAAACTAACAATTTATCGTAAAACTTGGAGTGATATTCCTTTTTATTATTGTACTTGAATCTTAAAAAACTTATACGCAATGTTTGGCGTCCAGGCAGTGGAATCTTCATAGGACCAGTATCGGTGCCTACTATTATCTGTATGTGCATTTACAAGTGGCATCCCGTCTGCATCTTTTGCAACTACAATAGTCGTATGATCAAACCGACCCCCACCATCAAAATCATAACAAATCACATCACCAGGTAATAAATCTTGAGCGTGTTCAACTTCTATACCTACAATACTTTGCGTCGATCCACTTAAATACCAACGCATGGAATGAGCGACAGACCAACTAAAACTCCATGTGTCTTCCCTATACCACCAACCACGTTCTCGATTAAGATCCCCATACATATATCCCCCACCTGCTAGTAAACATTGGGAAATGTAATTCGTACAATCAACGTCAAAAACTTTAAAAGATGGATTGTAATCATTCCACCAACGCTCAGCATATTGGACGGCTTTTCTTCGTTCATAGGAAGATTGCCTATCCATACTTCTAGAGACAATATCTTCATGCATATGAACAGGTTTACTCAACTGAGGGGGAGTTTGTATTTCCCGGTGATCGGTAATTTCCCCATTTCGTTCATAAAATGTATATGTATGTTCTCTTTCTTCGATATACATGTGGTTGTTATGTTGTAACAAGAACATCTTTTGTAGGACATATTGTTGGATAGTTTTTGTAGCTTGTTGTGTAACTTGCCAATCCTTTATAATACCTTGTATACGTAAAACAGTAATTTCTCGGTCCTCATAACTGTGGAGCAAGCGCGTCCACCATGTTTCTTCAGAGGATCTTTTTTGAAAAAAATCTTCCCAATACCTTTTTATACGCATAATCATCATCCCCCTTTTCAACTCAATTATATGATGTGAAAAGGGGAATTAATACTCTACTTTGCTTCTTCTAATTGTAACAGCGCTTCTTTTTTATCTAGTCCACCGCCATAGCCAACAAGGGCACCGCTACTTCCTACAACACGGTGGCAAGGAACTACTATAGATAATGGATTTTTATTCACAGCACCACCTACTGCTCGCGATGCTTTCGGTCTTTGTACACCTTCTGCAACGTCTTTATATGTCTGTAAAGTACTAAAGCCAATATCTTCAACTAAATAATGCCATACATCCTTTTGAAACTCTGTTCCGTAAAGCACATATGGAAATGAAAAAGTTGTCCGCTCCCCAGCAAAATATTGCCGAATTTCTTGTGCTACATGTGCTAATTTTTGTTTATTTTCTTCCCAACTCCTCACATGGACATATTTCTTTGCCCACGCTTCATAAAGGGATTTCTTTTCTTCAAATGTACCAAAATCAATCCGAATCCCTTGGTCATTAAAAAGATTTAACACCATTTTTCCAACAGGTGTATCCACTTCACTGTAGTACCAAACGCCCTCTTCTTTCATCGATTATGCCTCCTTTTGTGCATACGCAAGTCCTTTATCCATTTCAACAAGCACTCGTTCATCCTCTTCTATTTCACGTGCCTTTAATATAGCTGCATTGGCTTTTTCTCCGCCAATTTTCCCAAGCGCCCATGCTGCCGTTCCGCGAATGACTGGTCGTACGTCTTTTTCCAATACTTCAATCAATGTATCTACAGAAGTCTCATCTTTAAAATGCGCTAGTCCAATCATTGCATTGCGTTGAAGTGGATTTTTCCCTCGCCAAAATCCTGATATATGTCCAAATGTTTCACGAAATTCCCGATTTGACATTCTGAGCATTGGTCGGAGTAATGGTTTAGCGACTTCTGGATCTGGTTCAAATTCATCGTGGGCATGAACATCGATTTGATGGTTGTATGGACAAACTGCTTGGCATGTGTCACATCCGTAAACGCGTGTCCCTATTTTCGTCCTGAATTCATCTGGTAAAAAGTCTTTCGTTTGAGTTAAATAAGCAATACATCGCTGAGCATTTAATTGTCCTCCTTGGACTAACGCTCCAGTCGGACATGCATCCATGCATCTTGTACAATCCCCACATCCTTCTTCAATCGGTTTGTCTGGTGGAAGAGGAAGTGTTGTAATCATTTCCCCTAAATATACATAAGATCCATAATCTTTTGTGATAATAGATGTATTTTTTCCGCTAAAACCAACCCCTGCACGTTCAGCTACTGCACGATCTGATAACTCTCCTGTATCAACCATGATATTCGTTGTTACATGTGGAATCTTTTCTTTAATAAAGCTATCTAATTTTTGTAAACGATCTTTTAATACTACGTGATAGTCCATTCCCCATGATGCCCGGCAAAATATACCTCTGCGATTTCCTTTCGTACTTTTTGGTGGATGCATCATTCGGGAAGGATATGCAAGTGCGACAGAAATAATGGATTGAGCACCAGTTAATAACACCTCTGGATTCGTTCGTTCCTCTACCGATCCCTTTTCAAAACCAGAGTTATAATTGGTATGCTCCCGTTCGATTAATCTTTGTTTCAATTGTGAAAAAACGTCAGCCGTTGTAAATCCAATTGTATCAATTCCGATTTCTTTACTGTATGCAATTATATCCTGTTTCACTTCTTCCATCGTTTGCATATCATTCCGAACCTCCCACATAAATCTATGTTCTAGTATAATATATTTTCATGAAAAATACAGATGAATGAATTTCATAATACGTATGTTATGCCACCATGTACATCCCTAAATTGACTACATCCACATATAATTTCAGAAAAGGAAGTCTTTGGTTCTTTACGAATGTGGTTGACTTGTCTATAATGGGGGATAGCAAAGGAGGAGTAAGTAAATGGCTGCTTATTCAATAGTTTTATCACAAAAAGAATTTTTAGATCGTGATCACTTAACATACCCTTTTGAAGAACGAGGACTTCAGTTCGGAGATGGCGTATATGAAGTAATCCGTATTTACAAAGGTTCATATTATTTATTAAAGGAACATGTGGATCGTCTATTTCGTTCTGCAGAAGCTATTAAACTATCATTACCATTTACACATGAAGAAGTAACGCAATTATTAGTGGAATTACTAGAGAAAAA
>DATGUV010000206.1:0-15444 GCA_035301025.1 Bacillota bacterium
TTTTAATTATCCAACAAATGATTTACAATTAATTGGTGTAACAGGCACCAATGGAAAAACAACAATCACATATATATTAGAAGCACTTTTTCAAGCACATCAGAAAAAAACAGGTGTGATCGGAACCATTCAAATGAAAATTGGCAATGAAGCATATCCAACAGAAAATACGACTCCACACGCATTAGCACTTCAAGAAACTTTCTCTCACATGAGAGAAGCGGACATTGATGTTTGTATGATGGAAGTATCTTCACATGCACTTGATCTAGGTCGAGTGTTTGGATGTAACTTTGATCTTGCTATATATACGAATTTATCCCAAGATCATTTAGATTATCATGAAAATATGGAAACATACTTTCATGCAAAAAGTTTATTGTTTTCTCAACTTGGGAACGCATATAATCCTGAACAACCGAAATTTGGCATCATCAATGTGGATGATTCATATGCAGAAAAATTACAAAAAGCAACTGCCCAACCAATCATAACGTATGGGATTCATCAAAAAGCAGATGTATATGCAACAAACATTTATTTCTCTAACGAAGCAACAACATATACGCTCCACACTCCAATTGGGTCTATTGCTATTGAGACACCTATGATTGGAAGTTTTAACGTGTACAATATGCTCGCCGTTGCAAGTGCAGGAATTGTTAAAGGAATTTCACTTGAGACCATTGCATCCACATTTGCAACGATTCAAGGAGTAGATGGGCGATTTGAGCAAGTAGTTGAAGGCCAGCCATTTTCAGTAATTGTCGACTATGCACATACACCAGACTCTCTTGAGAATGTACTTAAAACAGCAAAAGAATTAGCAGAAAATCGTGTATGTGTAGTAGTCGGATGTGGAGGCGATCGTGATAAAACGAAACGTCCATTAATGGCTGCTATCGCTACACAATATGCGGATGAAGCGATTTTTACATCTGATAATCCTCGGACAGAAGATCCACAAGCCATATTAAACGATATGACAGAAGGATTAACAGAGACGAATTATACAGAAGTCATTGATCGAAAAGAAGCCATTACATTTGCAGTTGAAAAAGCGGAACAAAATGATATTATTATTATTGCTGGAAAAGGGCATGAAACAGATCAAACGATCGGAAAAGAAAAATTTGAATTTGATGATCGTAAAGTTGCAGCAGAAGCGATTCGATCATTAAATAGGAAGTAGGGATACGATGCTTTTTACGACAACGTGGATGAAATCTATTTTTAAAGAAGGATCATACCCAGAACAAGTGGAACATGATATTCAAGTCGTGGAAATGGATAGTCGAAAACCTTTGACAAATGGTCTATTCATTCCTTTACTTGGTGAGAGAGTTGATGGTCACTCATACATTGAGCAAGCATACAAACAAGGCGCAGTTGCAACTCTGTGGAATAAAGAAAAAGACATTCCAACACATTTAATTGGGAAAATGCATTTTTTTCTAGTAGAAGATACATTAATGGCATTGCAGCAACTCGCACATGCATATAGATTACTCATTCAGCCAACGGTTATTGGTATTACAGGGTCTAACGGAAAAACAACAACGAAAGATATCACGCAGGCAATTATGGAAACAACGTACCATACACATGCTACGGATGGAAATTACAATAACCATATCGGTCTTCCGTTAACTATTTTATCCATGCCGACAAATACAGAGGTGCTTATTTTGGAAATGGGTATGAATGATTTTGGTGAAATTCATGCCCTTTCGAAAATTGCTGAACCGGATTACGGCTGTATTGTTCATATTGGGGAATCCCATATTGAACATTTACATTCACGTGAAGGAATTGCCCAAGCGAAAATGGAAATCATCGATGGATTTTATGACGATAGTGTGCTTTTATTTGATGGAGATGAGCCACTTCTTCGTGTTCCCTTTACCCACGAAAATATTTCCATTGGATACGATGCAACAAATGACGAAGTAGTATCTGATGTGCACATTGATCTAACGCGTACTAAATTTCATGTAAATGAGGAAGGGTATTCGATTCCTTTACTTGGGAAACACCACGCGAAAAATGCTACATTTGCAATAACGTTAGCAAAGCAATTACAAGTGCCTGAAGATGCTATCCATAAAGGATTAAGCAATATTCAAGTCACTTCCATGAGATTCGAGCAGATTAAAACAGCTTCAGGCATGACAGTCATCAATGACGCGTACAATGCATCTCCAACATCCATGAAAGCAGCCATTGATGTTGTGAAACAAATGACTGGATATAAGCAGAGAATCCTCATATTAGGGGACATTTTAGAACTTGGAGATTTCTCAGAGTCTTATCACCGGAGTATCGGAAAGGCAATCGAGGATCCGATTACGGCTGTATATACATTTGGTCATGAGGCAAAATATATGGATGAAGAACTTGAATCTCAAGACCATATAGAGCATGCATTTGTCACAAACAAAGAAGACATATGCACATTGTTAAAAAATACCTACGGAGAAGAAACGATTATTTTATTAAAAGCTTCTCGTGGGATGGAGTTAGAAACCATCGTACCAACGTTAATTACTTATTAATGGATATATTAGATTCATACATACGTTGAAGGACGGTTTTATCAAGGAGGATATTGTTGATGAGCTTTTTTATACTAGTAATGACAATTGCAATTGCATTTTTAATTACCGTCCTTTTGTCACCTATTTTCATTCCGTTTTTGAGAAGGTTAAAATTTGGACAAAGCATTCGTGAGGAAGGTCCACAATCCCATATGAAAAAATCTGGTACACCTACAATGGGTGGGGTAATGATTGTATTAAGTATTATCGTTACATCCCTCATTATGAGTGTAAAAGCATCTCCAGTACCACTGAGCCAAGAATTGTGGTTGCTATTATTTGTTTTATTTGGCTATGGACTGCTTGGATTTTTAGACGACTTTATTATTATTGCGATGAAGCGGAACTTAGGACTTACCTCTAAGCAAAAAATGGCTGGACAAATTGTCATTGCACTCGTCTTTTATCTTGTTTTATGGTCTGACGGTTTTGATACGACTCTTTCAGTACCTGGAACAAGCTTACAAGTGGATTTAGGTTGGGTCTATGGGATTCTCGTTATTTTTATGCTTGTAGGGGCGTCCAATGCAGTGAATTTAACAGACGGTCTTGATGGTCTATTAGCAGGAACAGCTACATTTGCTTTTGGAGCGTATGCATTACTATCATGGCACCAAGGCGCACCTGAAGATGTCATTATCTTCTCATTAGCAGCAGTTGGTGCATTATTAGGATTCTTAGTGTTTAACGCCCACCCAGCAAAAGTATTTATGGGAGACACAGGGTCACTTGCTCTTGGAGCAGCCATTGCGGCGATTGCTGTATTGACAAAATTAGAAGTATTGCTCGTAATTATTGGTGGAGTATTTGTGATTGAAACATTATCTGTCATTATTCAAGTTATTTCATTTAAAGCGACTGGTAAAAGAGTATTTAAAATGAGTCCAATTCATCACCACTATGAATTAATCGGTTGGTCAGAGTGGCGTGTTGTAACAACGTTTTGGCTCATTGGGTTATTATGTGCAGGACTTGGAATATACATTGAGGTGATGATTGGGTGAGACAATTTACATCCTTCCCATATAAACATGTGTTAGTACTTGGGTTAGCGCGTAGTGGGACCGCTGCAGCAACTTTATTATTACATAATGATATAAACGTTCGAATCAATGATGGCAATCCTAATATGAACAAGGAAGATCAGGCAATGTTTACGCAGATGGGTGCAGACATAATTCTCGGAAGTCATCCACTATCTGTATTAGAAGGTATTGATTTAATCGTTAAAAATCCAGGAATACGCTATGACCACCCCCTAATTGTTGAAGGTGCTAATAGAAGTATTCCAGTAGTAACTGAAGTAGAACTAGCTGGCTATATTGCAGAAGATCAAATGATTGGTATTACTGGTTCTAACGGAAAAACAACGACGACAACATTAATCACGCGAATGTTTGAAGCGGATGAACAACCTGTTCAAATCGCTGGGAATATTGGGGTCGTTGCTTCAGAGGTTGTTGAAACATTAACAGAAGATGCAACAATGGTAATTGAATTATCTTCATTTCAACTCCAAGGGACAAAACAGTTTAAACCTCATATAGCTATTTTACTAAATGTCTTTCCGGCACACTTAGACTACCATGGATCAATGGAAGCATATGTGGAAGCAAAAAAACAAATTTTCACGAGACAAACCGCAGATGACATATTGATTTATAATGCGGATCAATCATTGGTTGCAAACGGCGTCGAAGAAGCTCACAGTCATCGTGTACCTTTTTCGACAAAGGAAAAACTTCTTGATGGAGCTTGGCAGGATAAAGAGTGGCTATATTACAAGCGAGAAAAAGTCATTCAAAAGAAAGACATTACCCTTGTTGGTGATCATAATATTGAAAACATTTTAGCTGCTATTTGTGCGGTGAAACAAAAAGGTGTTTCAAATGAAAGTATAAAAAAAGTATTAACAACTTTTACTGGGGTGGAACACCGACTCCAATTTGTGGCAACTCTTAACGGACGTAAATTTTATAATGATTCAAAAGCGACAAATATGTTAGCAACTGAAAAAGCACTATCATCTTTTTCCACACGTACGATTTTACTAGCAGGAGGACTTGACCGAGGAGACGACTTTACACCCCTTGCACCTTCATTAAAGCATGTGTGTGCGTTGATCACTTTTGGCGAGACATCCGAAAAATTACAAGCGTTAGGTAAAGAAGCAGGCATTCCCATTATTAAACCCGTTGAAACGATGGAAGAAGCTGTAAAAACTGCATATGATCTATCTAAAAATGGCGATATTATTTTACTCTCACCAGCATGTGCGAGTTGGGACCAATATGCGACATTTGAAGAAAGAGGAGACATGTTTTCCCGTGCTGTGCATAGACTAGCATAAGGGGCTTGTCTTCCTGATAAATGCCCCTTATACGTAGGTAAAAGGGGTGTTTTTTTATGGCTCGTGACTCCCGTGCAGATAAATATGCACCAGATTATATGCTGTTAACAGTTATAATCATTCTTCTTCTCGTCGGACTATTCATCGTTTATAGTTCATCTCATATTTGGGCGGAATATAAATATGATGATGGCTTCTTTTTTGTGAAACGGCAATTTTTATTTCTTGTGGCGGGTTTCATTGGAATGTATCTATCGATGAAAATTTCCTATCAATTTTGGAACACGTATGCATTATGGATATTAATTGCATGTTTTATTCTATTAATTCTTGTTCTTGTTCCTGGAATTGGACTCGTACGAGGAGGAGCAAGAAGTTGGATTGGGATTGGTGCCTTTAGTATCCAACCGTCTGAATTTATGAAACTAGGACTTATTATATTTATAGCCCGCATGTTGTCTCAATATCCGAATCGGATTGTCCAATTAACAAAGGGATTTATTCCATTAACAAGTCTTATTTTTATTTGTTTCGGATGTATTATGATTCAACCGGACTTAGGTACCGGGGTTGTACTCGTTTTAACATGTATGGTAATGATGTATGTTGCTGGTGCACGTATGAGTCACTTTCTAACATTAGCATGTATGGGGCTCATTGGATTTGTCGGCCTAATTTTTTCCGCACCTTATCGGCTAAAAAGAATTACGGCCTTTTTAAATCCGTGGGAAGATCCTCTCGGAGACGGATTTCAAATTATCCAATCCTTATATGCTATTGGTCCAGGAGGATTATTTGGAGTAGGGTATGGAAATAGTTTACAGAAATACTTTTATTTACCAGAACCTCAAACAGATTTTATATTTGCAATTATAGGAGAAGAACTTGGATTTATTGGAGGCATTTTCGTTCTCGCATTATTTTTCATTGTTTTTTGGCGTGGATGTCGCATTGCTATATATGCACCAGACGGCTTCGGGAAAAGCGTAGCATTAGGGATTACAGCTATGTTAACGATTCAAGTAATGATCAATATTAGCGTTGTTATTGGTCTTATACCAGTGACTGGAATCACTCTACCATTCTTAAGTTATGGAGGTTCTTCCTTGACTTTAGCTCTTTGTTCTGTTGGTGTATTATTAAATATAAGTAAATATGCACGCATTTAAGAGAAATTTTCATAAAATAAATGCATGATAGACTATATACAGGTGTGCATAATGTGATATAATCCATGTAACAATTACATCCTTGTTTCATGAATCAGGTAAAAAAACGAATAATCCTGTTCCTATTATATGAATTTCTCAAAAATGGGTATACACATAATAGACATAAACGAACAAATAAGGATATATTGATTCATGATACATATAGGACGTCTAATTGTTAAAATATGGATAAAGGAAGAAAAAGTGAATGAGCGAAAAAAAGATCGTTTCAATTGAGGATCGGATTCCTCGTTTGAAACAACAACGTAAAAAGAAAGCAAATCGCAGACTCATTTTTTATCTTTCTATTTTTTTCTTTTTGATATCGATTATTGTATATTTACAATCGCCACTGAGTCATGTGAAAACCATTGAAGTAACAGGGAATACTTTACTAACAGATGAAGAAGTGATTGCCCTAAGTGGTCTAACAACTTCAACAAATATGTGGTCGATTAACAAAAAGAAAAGCGGAAAACAAATGGAAGAACATCCGGCAATTCAAGAGGTACACGTAAAACGGTCCCTTCCACGTGCCGTGCAAATAGAAGTGGAAGAACTTGCGCATATTGGTTATGTGCAAGAAGAAAAAACAGCTTATCCTGTATTGTTAAATGGACAAGTACTAACGTCTATGGAAGTGAATTTAACCGGAGATGCCCCATTGCTCGTAGGATTTACAGATGAAGAAATGCTTGAACGTATGGCGGCAGAACTAGCTGAGGTCCCAGCCTCTATTTACAATCTTATTTCTGAAGTACATTGGGTTCCAACGGAGGACAATGCATATAAAATTACACTTTATATGAACGATGGATTTATTGTATATGGAACGTTACGAAACTTCGCCCATAAAATGGAAGTATATCCATCCATCATTGCCCAGTTGGATGAAGGGGTAAAAGGAATCATTCACGTAGGAGTAGGGGCCTATTTTGAAGCCTTTGATGATGAATAATATGCATCGAAGGAATTAATATTCATAATTCCTTGATTCTATTTGAAATTACGTATCTAAAAAGCTACAATTGATGATATGTAGAGTTACGCAACAATATACAAAAAAGATAATTACATGAAGATAACGAGAAAACTAGAAATATAGGTTAAAAACATCTGGGAGTTAGCTAGATGATTGAATTTCGGGAGGTGCCTTCCTTATGAATGATGGAGAAGTGTTAGTTGGATTAGATATTGGAACTGCTCATATAAAAGTTATTATTGGTGAAGTACTTAGTGATTCACTGAATGTAATAGGAGTTGGAACTGCAGCTTCTAAAGGAATGAGAAAAGGTGCAATCACAGATATTGATCAAACTGTACGTTCGATCCGCTCTGCAGTAGAACAAGCTGAACGAATGGTTGGCATGCAAATAGAACATGTCGTTGTAGGAATTGATGGAAGTCATATTGAACTTCAACCTTGCCACGGAGTTGTTGCTGTCCAATCGGACAACCGTGAAATTGGTGATGAAGATATTACCCGTGTAATTGAAGGGGCTCAAGTGATCTCTATTCCACCTGAACGTGAGATTATTGACGTCATTCCCAAGCAATTTATTGTAGATGGGCTTGATGAAATTTCAGATCCTAGAGGAATGATTGGAGTACGTTTAGAAATGGAAGGAACAATTATTACGTGTTCCAAGACAATCTTACATAATATTTTAAAATGTGTAGAAGGTGCACAGCTACAAATATCAGATATTTGTTTACAACCGTTAGCTGCTGGTACCATAGCACTATCAGCAGATGAAAAAAGTTTAGGCATTGCTTTAATTGATATTGGTGGAGGATGCTCAACAATTTCAATCTTCAAAAATGATCACATTGAAGCAACTGGAGTTGTCCCATTAGGTGGAGATAATATTACGAAAGATTTATCCATTGGCCTTCGTACATCAACAGAAGAAGCCGAAGAAATTAAAGTGAATTATGGACATGCCTATTATAACGATGCTTCTGCAGATGAAACATTCCAAGTTTCAGTGATTGGAAGTGACCAAAAAGAAACGCATGATCAAACATTAGTCGCTGATATCATTGAAGCGCGTTTAGAAGAAATTTATACACTTGCAGAACGTGAAATCCGCAAAATGGGATATTATGATTTACCTGGCGGGTTTGTGTTAACAGGTGGCACGATGAAAATGCCAGGAGTACTTGAGTTGGCACGTGACGTGTTTAAAACAAATGTACGTATGGCCATGCCGGATTACATCGGAGTACGCGAGCCACAATTTACGGCTGGTGTAGGTCTTTTACAATTTGCTTATCGTAATGCTAAAATACAAGGTAAGGATTTAGGAACATCTGTTGTTCCTGAAGATGATCAACAACAAATACAACAAAAGAAACCACAAAAAGTAAAACAACGAAAAGAAGGAACAAAAGATACGTCGAAAAAAGAATCTAAAATTGCGAATTTATTCAATCGTTTTTTTGAATAAGGTATCAATCGTGAGTAGACGAAAAACCATATAAAACGACTTGTAAACTTGCATATTAGGGAGGAACGAAAATATGTTGGAGTTTGATACGAATTTAGATAGCTTAGCAACCATTAAAGTAATCGGTGTCGGTGGTGGAGGTAACAACGCGGTTAATAGAATGATTGAGCATGGTGTTGAAGGTGTAGAATTTATTGCAGTAAACACGGATGCACAAGCATTAAATCTATCCCAAGCTGAGGTAAAATTACAAATAGGAACAAAATTAACAAGAGGACTTGGGGCAGGTGCAAATCCTGAAATCGGGAAAAAAGCAGCTGAAGAAAGTCGCGAAATGCTTGAAGATGCATTGCAAGGAGCAGATATGATTTTTGTAACTGCTGGAATGGGCGGAGGTACTGGAACAGGAGCTGCACCTGTTATTGCTCAGATTTCAAAAGATCTTGGAGCATTAACAGTAGGTGTTGTTACACGACCATTTTCATTCGAAGGGAAAAAAAGAGCAACTCAAGCTTTCGCAGGTGCAGAAGCATTAAAGAATAGTGTAGATACAATGATCGTTATTCCAAATGATCGTTTACTTGAAATAGTGGATAAAAACACGCCTATGCTTGAAGCATTTAGAGAAGCGGATAATGTGCTTCGCCAAGGGGTACAAGGTATTTCAGATTTAATTGCTAAACCAGGACTCATTAACGTAGACTTTGCTGACGTGAAAACGATTATGTATGACAAAGGTTCTGCATTAATGGGAATTGGTGTAGCCACAGGAGAGAATAGAGCGTCTGAAGCAGCGAAAAAAGCCATCTCATCTCCATTGCTTGAAACATCAGTAAACGGAGCGAATGGTATTTTAATGAATATTACAGGTGGAATGAACTTAAGTTTATTTGAAGTACAAGAAGCAGCAGATTTAGTTACTTCAGCTGCAGATAATGAAGTGAACGTTATTTTCGGTTCAGTCATTAATGATGATCTAGAAGATGAGATCATTGTAACGGTAATTGCTACAGGTTTTGATGAAAATAAACAAACTGAAGAGCAATCACAAGCAAGAAGAGAAATACCACAGCAACGCCAAACGCAAAGACAAGCACCACCTCAACAAACACCAAGACGTGAAGAACGTAGAAATGATGCAAATGAGGAAGTTGCTGGCACTGACGAGGATACATTAGATATCCCAACATTTTTACGAAATCGCAATCGAAACAGGAAGTAATTCCGCTGTCCAATCCATAAATTGAATCCTATTATGCAACAACTTACCCCCCACTCAAACATGTGAGTGGGGATTTTTTTCAGGGATAAGAAAACGTTCATTATACAAATAATTCCTGGTGCATGAATTAAGGGAGTATAACTCTTGAAACCATCCATTTTAGCGACAAATAACAGAAAGATTACAAATCGCGAGAACTATTGCAAAAAAAAACAAAGTGTTACAGTAGTATTTAGAGAGACTTTTTAATCTGCAGCTTGAGTAAGGATTCAAGCACCATAGAGACTATAATAGTTGAAATAAAGGAGATGAAAATATTTGTAAGTGTAAATAAACATAGTCAAAAGTCTATTTCGTACCGACTTACCTTTAAAGTTGTGGATTCTTGACTGTCTCATAACATGAGGAAAATGATAACGCTATCAATATTGGCTCTTGGACTCGTCATCGGTGTTTTTGGGTACCAACAAGCAACATCGGCAAATAACACAAATTTTTTCTTTAATTTTCTAAATGGAACAGCAAATACGGCGGCACAAGCAAAACAAACTACTTCGTCTATGTATATTAGATCGAACAATATGGTTGGTGGTAATGGATTTTCAGCTCGCCCTGCATTAGCAAATGGGAATTCCGTTGGGCAAGCGAAAACAGTTGTTTTAAATCAGGATACCTATTTAACAAATTATGCAGTTGAAAATTATGGTAGTGGTATCCGCGTCCGTATCAATGCATCAGCACCGCCAAGCGGTCCGCAATCTGCTTCAGGATATTGGCGTCCAGACCTTTAAAGGGAAGTTCAAAAGTAAACATGAAGAGTATTTTTGTTCTTCATGTTTACTTTTTTATACAGTTTAGTAAATTTCATCATACGTATGTTATGTCATTTCACTTCAACATGTAGTTCCGTTGGAGCTTTCGAAACTACATGTTGTATTGACATAGCTGATGTTCGTCACTATGAAATTCATTCAGTTATGGAAGTAAAATCTATTTTACAAAGGAGGAAATCGGATTGAAAAAAAGGGATCTATTGATTACTTCTCTTGGTTTCCTCGTCGTGTTAACGTATCTTTTATATGAATTTGACGTCTTTGAGAAAGTGTTTTCCCGCGGGAGTGGGGAGGTAAATCTTGTTGAAGAACATGAAGCAAAACTTGAGGAAACAGAGAAGATTATTCAAGAGGAACGAAAAGAGAAGGAAGATGGAGCGGTCACAAAAGACGAGTTGGTATTATTAATTTTCTCTTCTACCCTACATTTTGATACTGCTGAAGGAGAATACATCCTTATGAATCCGCTAGATGAGAATGAAGCGGAAGTTTCATTCGCACTTGATATGGTTGGGGAACAAGGAATGATTAAGCGTGAAGGTGACACGGTAAATTACACCCTTTTCTTTTCTGCAGATCCACAAGAAAAAGTATCATTAGATGAACAGGAAAAAACGTATCGTCGGCTTATTTGGAAGGAAGACTTAGAAAAAGATCAAGAGCAAGTGACTGATACGGCAGAGTTGTTTTCAACAGGTGGAATGGGCGCAGATCCTCGCATTAAAGAAAATTTCTCTTTAGGGGATATGATTAACTCAGATTTTGTGCAAAGCATGAAATATTACGAACAATGGGAAATGGAAGAAACGACGTATTTGGATATGGAAAGTTATGAAATTCAGGGGAAGGATAGTTTTTATTATGAAGGGGATACATTTGAAATGATTGTGGAGAAAAATACCGGAATTGTTCTTGATTACACTGTTTATGATAAAAATGACAATGAAATCATGTCACTTACGACGCGTAGCATACGGATCGATCAAGGGATTGAGCAAGAAACTCTTACCCCTGACTTAACAGATTATGAGAAAGGAGAAATTCCGGATATTCCAGATGAAGATAAAAATGATAATATCATACATGAATAAAGCAGGTAGTGTCAGGAGGGGATATCATGAGTAAATTTTTCATGCGGCGAGCGTTAAGTAGTAAACCACTTTATGTTATTTTGTTCGTAACAATTGTCATAGCTTTTTTACATATTTTTCAAGAAGCAACTGAATTTGAGAATGATTTATCCATATAACTATGGGGTATTGAATACGCCTTATCAATCGTGGATTGAATTTGGGCTAGGTTCTTACTATCGCTATATCCTTTTTCTCTTACTTCCGATTATCGCGGCGATCCCGATGGCAGATATGTATGCAAAGGACCGTCAAACAGGCTATTTAAAATCAATTCTATCGAAAGGTAAGATGAAGGAATATTTTAGAGGGTTGTTTATGAGTAACTTTATCATAGCGGCGATTGTGATTGCAACCCCATTACTTGTAAATGTGTATCTTGCTTTTATGACATTACCAGACATTAAACCAGATCCGATTGTAGATTTGCACCATAAAGATATCATGTCAACGGTCTTACCAGAGTTATATTATCAGTTTCCAATTCTTCATATGATGTTTTACATATTGATAGCTTGTTTGTTCGCTGGTATGTATGCATCTATTTGCTTAAGTGTTTCCCTCTATGTGAACAATCGGTTTGTAATTTTAGTATCAGCATTTGTGTGCAACATGGGGTTGAGTTTGTTATTTGAATTTATGAACAAATATGAGTGGATTCCAGTGAACTTTTTGACAGAGCATGCTGGTCAACCGTATCCATCACTAGTTGTAATGGTTGCTATTTTTGCGGTTGGAATGATCGTAAGTACAATGTTGTATACAATAGGAGTGAAAAAACGTGTTATGTATTAGTGCCATTCGATTAGCCTATCAAGATGTCAAATCATCATCCGTAAAGGCGTGCCTTTTCCTATTGCTTCTTTTCGCCGGTACTATTTTATATGCGAATTATACACCACAGATGGTTGAGAACAATTCGATAGCAGACGTTTTTCACGTATTATTTAGAGACTATTCATTAACAATTATTGTCATTCCTGTGTTTTTGTTTCTTTTATCCATCATTTTACCATCCGTTATGGAACCACTACGATTGGTTCGTTATCAAGATCGGGGTAATATTGCATGGGCTTTATTTACAGTTATTGTTGTCTTCGTTTCTATATTCTTAATTCTATATATGCTGTTTGGCTTTTTATATGGATGGTGGTTAAGTGGCAGCTTGGAAAATACATGGAAAACGGAATGGGGTCCACCCTACATTGCCTCAGATGGAAACATTGATCTCGCATTGTTTAGTACAGGGTATATGGTTTTGCGGTATGTAGTCACGCAATTCGTAGCGTTTATGGTCATTGGGCTCTCTGCTGTACTCATTTATATAATGATCCCACGGTTTGTGTATGTATTTTTTATCATTGAGGGGCTCGTTGTGTTGGACCGGGAACTTTCTTCACGGTATAACGTGTCATGGTTTATTCATCAAGCGGAGATCAGTATTGCCAATTGGGGAGATGCCGCTTATTTTATCTCGATTGTTACGTATTTTGTAGGATTGATGATAGTGCTTAGTGTTGCAATCTATATCGTGCTGCGCCGGAAAGATTTTATTCCTAAACTGGAGGATTCAACATGGCATTCATTCGTGAGACAAAAACGTTGTTACATCGGGATTTATTGTTAGGATTTCATTATGTGCGCAATCGACTATTCGTAGCTCTTGTATTTATGGTTGTCATCGTTAGTTTAACCGTCTATCAATTTGATCAAATGGCCATTCATAATCAAATCAATCTAGCAAACTATACATATTCTGATCTGATTTTTGAAATATTTGAAGGGGTTGATTTTGAAATAATCCATAATCCAACAAAGGAATTTCCGTTCATGTGGCTCATAATTCTGGCTTTTTGTCCATTTATCATTGGCGGATATGTTCGTGATGATTTATTCAACCAATCATCCGTGTTGTTTATTCGGACTCGTTATCAATTATCCATCTGGCTTAGCAAGCTTTTATTTTGTTTAATCATCGTCGCCTTATTTTACGCTATGTTTTTATTACTCATCCTAGGTGCAACGGCCCTTTTCCTTTCTTTCTCACCTGATTGGGGTGCACTTGGTACGGTTAGAATTGCCCCGATGATGATGGAAGAGATGTCACCATTCATGTTCTCAACGCATGCATTCCTGTTGCCATTACTCACTTCAGTTGTTTTAACGGTAATTCAAGGGATTGGCAGCGTGTTTATGCGACCAATTTATATACTTTTTATTCTTTTGTCATTCTTAATTATTTCCATTTTTTCATCCAAACAACTCTTTCCCGGAAGCTATAGTATGATTGTACGTCATGAATTATTTGCAGGAGATCAAGGGTTTGATTGGCTAGGTGCAATTGTTTATACAGTTGTGGTGATCGTTGTTACTACGGTTGGTGGATATATCCTATTTAAAAAACAAGATATTATACAAAAAGAGGAGGAATGATGATAGGTGAGTGCTTACATACAACTGGAAGGCGTCTATAAAGTCATTGATGGGAATACCGTTTTAGAAAGAATAGATTTGCAGTTAGAACAAGGGTTGATTTATGGATTTCGAGGAAATAATGGATCGGGTAAAACGATGCTATTTCGAGCGATATCAGGTCTCATTCATCCGTCTGAAGGTATCATTGTGGTTGACGGGAAACAAATTGGAAAAGACATTTCATTTCCTGAGAATCTTGGCTTGTTAATTGAACACCCAGGCTTTATCCCTGAATATACGGGGTTGAAAAACTTAGAACTCCTTGCTTTAATTCAAGGCAAGATTGATAAACAACAAGTAAAAGACGCAATTGATCGAGTAGGACTTGATCCTAATGACCGGAGGAAATTTAGGAAATACTCCCTTGGAATGAAGCAGCGACTAGGAATTGCTCAAGCGATTATGGAAGATCCAGAACTAATTATTTTAGATGAACCAACCAATGGTCTGGATGAGGATGGAGTAAAACGGATCAATCAAATGATTCTCGATCTGAAAGAAGAGGGAAAAACAATCCTCATAGCAAGTCATGACCGGGAATCACTAGATAAAGTATCTGATGAAATCTATCAAATTGATGGTGGAAAAATCATTAAACATGAGGTGGTTAATGATGCTCCAATCAAATAAAGTGAGATGGATTGGACTCGGAATCGTATTTGTCATCTTCATTATTTTTAGTATATATCGATATCAACACGTAAATGAACCATTTGAAAATTACTCGATTAGCGAAGTGGATATGAACGTAGGTGAACCTGTGACAATCGAGGATGTAACGTATGAATTTGGGACACCAATGATTTCCGAGGATGCAGAAAAGTTCACCTATGAAATTCCAACGATCATAACGAACGACACTCAACAACCAGTACGTGTTGATTATGAAAACCTGATTATTTACAGTCAGTATCTTGTTCAAAATGGGATTGCTTTAGATGAAGTTATGAATCATCCTAAAAATGAAGATAGTACTGCCGTGTATAACGGTGTGCCTCCTGGAGAAGAAGATGAAGTTATATTGATGTTCTTTTTATATAAAGATTGGCACGTTGAAGAGGATACACATGTAGATATGTTCTACCGACATATTCGTGGAGACACAGTTGTAAAATATAAACTTCCCGTAAATAATTAGAAAAAAAGAGAGAGCAATCTCTCTTTTTTTCTGTTTAT
>DATGUV010000207.1:0-9543 GCA_035301025.1 Bacillota bacterium
AAAAAATTGATTCTTCCCAATAGCACTTTGCTGAACAATTTGCTGGATTTGATGCATCATCTGCTCTTGTTGAACGACTTGGCCATCTTGTGTTCGCGTATGTAACACAAAATGTTCTACAGGTGACATGTGTTGCTGTACTTGCATGACTGGTTGAGCTTGTGATGCAGCATTCTCACTAGTTAAACGCTCTACCCATACACCTACATCTGATGAGAGAACTTTTGCGTTATGAAAATATGTCCCACTTTTATTTAATGAAGAGCGTTTCTCGTACATAGATTGAAGATTCATCCAAATATTCTTAGTATCTTTACTACCTTCAATCAATTCGTCAGTTGGAATCTCGTTAAAAGTCTGTTTTAAACTTTGCGCTTGCTCAAGTAAATGAAGCAGTTGTTTGTTTGCTTTTGATGATTGTTCATTTTGAAGAATTTCTTCAATGAGTTGCTGAGACTCTTTAGAAATTCGTTGAAACTCGTCCATGAACACTCCTTGATTCTTTCCACCATTTCCTTCATGCACGGAATCGATATTGATGGGCGAGTGATTCGTTAAAGATGTAACATTTTCTCCCAAATCATGTGCATGCAAAGTGATTTCTAGTGTTTCAACCATCTGACTAATGAATAATGATAGATTGTGATTTTCACTTGTTTCAGAGTCTATTCTATGAAGCAAATTTTCAAGTGCCCCCGCTAGATTTATCAACTCTTCTGTCGATACGTTTACATCGGAAAATAAAGATTGAATATGCTTCATGACATCTGCTTCATTCATTTCCGACAAACTGTTTTCGCTTTCTTGTAGAAAAGCCTCCAAAGTAGTTGTCATGTGTATAAGTGCTTCATCAGATATTTCATCATGTGCTCCTAAGGAAAGCATTTGCTCAATAGTTTGCAAAAAAGGAAGCATTGTTTCATCTCGTACTAACATTGACGGTTCGTCCCCTGTAACTTCTTTGGTCGTTTGTTCAACACATGCTGTATGACTAAAAGCAAATATCCCACTGGTTAAATCATCCTTTAAAGTAATTGGTAAAATTACCCGCATATCATCTTTTTCAATCTTTTTATTACCTGAAGACAACACTTCTCTCAAACGTTGAATCATTTTTTGGAGTTTATCCTCCTCTGACAAAGACTCTTTAGGTGTAGACGATATTTCCTTCGTAAACAATGAAGCAAATAACGAATCGCCTTCAGACTTCACCGAATCCTTTTGAGTCGGTTGAGATACATGATGACCGATAGAATTCGCTACGATATTCAATGTTTCACCCCCCTTCAATAGTTTCAATTACCATGATTGATTAATATATTGCTCGGTAATCTCTATTGCTTTTTCTTCAGACATTTCCTCAATGATTTTTCCACGTACATCATTGGATAGTTCATGCAGTAAATCTAGAGCAATGCTACGTTCCATCTTTTCAATGATTTTTGCAGCTTGCTTAGCATTCATTTTTCGGTAAGATGAAGCCATTTCTTTAATCGTTTCATCTCTGTCTACATCAATATCTTCCTCGAAATCAAGATGTTCACTGGACTTAATTTGTTGTTCTAGTTTCAGTGCCTCTTGTGTCAGTGTTTCAATCGTATTCGTTTGCTCATCTACAATATTTTGCAATTCGGAAATCTCTTGTTCCTTACCTTCCATTGCTTTGTTGTGTTGTTCACGTGTGTCTTCTAGTGCGATTTCTTCGTCGGTTTTGACAAAATTGGATACAACTGGAATATTGCTCCCAGTTTCCTTTGCCCATGCGCCAACATCAACCCCGGCAATCGATAAAATGACTACTGTAATAATAATGGCAACAATAACAGGTATAAGAATGGCAAAGAAAAACCACACGATAGGGTTTGGCTTCTTTTCTGTTTGTTGATTCGTTGATCCTGATTTAGACAATAGACTCACCTAGTTTTCGTTTTAAAAACTGTTGCATCGATAACTCATCCATAAATGCGTTTTCTTCGCGGGATAATTGGTGTTGATATTCTTCGTTTCTTTTTTCAATGAGTTTTTCAACTTTTTTCATTTCCATATGCGCAGTTGTTACAAGTTGTTGTTGATAATTCATTTCAGATCTAGCTTCATTTACTTGTTGTTGCATGCGAGTAATTTCCCCGTTTAATTGTTCAATGTACCGTACGGTTTGCTCCATTTTTTCAAGCTGAACTGTTTTTTGAATATCATTTTCATAGGCTTGTTCGGTTGCCTCTTTCTTTTTGAGCATCTCATACATTTGCATCGCAATTTTTTCAAAAGCTTGAATCGATTGCTGATGCAATTGCTCTGCCCGCTTTTTTTCATTTTCTCTAATGTGCAAGATTTTACGGAATGCTACAGTATCACTCATGATTCACATTCTCCTTATAGAAGATCTTTTAACTTTTCCACAGCTAATTCAAACGTACTAAGTTCATCAATTTCTTGTTGTAAAAATTGATTGATCTTCGGATAATATGTAATTGCTCGATCAATTTGATGGTCTGTGCCTGCTTTATAAGCACCTATTTGGATAAGGTCTTTGTTTTCTTCATATAAAGCCATTAATGAACGAACTTGTTCTGCGCTTCTTTTATGTTCTTCATCTATCACATGATGCATGACCCTGCTTACAGATTGCAGTACATCTATGGAAGGATATTGTCCTCTTTCGGCTATTTTTCTTGATAAGATGAAGTGTCCATCTAAAATACCGCGAACAGTGTCAGCAATCGGTTCATTCATGTCATCGCCATCAACAAGAACGGTATAAAATGCAGTAATAGTTCCCTTTGCACTTGTCCCAGTTCTTTCTAATAGTTTTGGTAATATAGCAAAAACGGATGGTGTATATCCTTTTGTTGTTGGTGGTTCACCTGTAGCCAACCCAATTTCTCGTTGAGCCATAGCTACTCTCGTTACTGAGTCCATCATTAAATTCACGTTATACCCTTGATCACGGAAATACTCACTAATTGCTGTTGCTGTATAAGCTCCTTTAATGCGCATGAGTGCAGGTTGATCAGATGTTGCTGCAACTACGATTGTTCGTTTAAGCCCTTCCTCACCAAGATCACGTTCAATAAACTCTCGAACTTCTCTACCTCGTTCTCCAACGAGTGCAATAACGTTAATATCAGCATTACTACTTCTTGCAATCATTCCAAGTAGAGTACTTTTTCCAACACCGCTTCCTGCAAAAATCCCTATGCGCTGTCCTTTTCCAACGGTTAACATAGCGTCAATTGCTTTCACACCAACTTGAATAGGTTCTTCTATTGGCTTTCGATTCATTGGATTTGGTGGTGTACGCTCTGTTGCATAATTGGTAAGTCCATTTGGCAAAGACATTCCATCTAAACGGTTGCCTAATGGATCGATGACTTGACCAATTAATTCTTTCCCGACTTTAACCATGAGTGGTTGCCCTGTTGCCTCCACTAAACACCCTGGACCAATTTCTGTTACTTCTGCATAAGGCATTAGAATAATGTTTTCATGGCTAAATCCAACAACTTCAGCTAAAATTGGCGGCTTGTTACTCGTTGCATGGATGTAGCAAACCTCACCGATATGAGTTGCTGGACCTTCAGACTCAATTAATAGCCCGATAACCCTCTTAACCCTCCCATATCGTTTGAATGTATCTATTCCTTGAACAGCAGAAATAATGTCATTCATATTCATAACTCATTCTCCGCTGCAATTTCCAACAACTTTTCACGCATTTGAGTAAGTTGTGTATCAATACTTATATCAACTTTTCCAAGTGGATGCGAAATGGTACATTCCTGATTTGTTGAGACATAAATGGATACTTTTGCTTTTCCATTCATCCATTGTTCAATTTCACTCTTTTGTAATAGCATAAATTCATAATGTTCTGCTGGCACATACATATGAATTTCAGGTAGTTCTTTTAATTCTTCAATTGCACCTTTCACAAGCGAAATGAAGTATTCACGATCTTTTTCGATTTCTGTATGGATAATTTTTTCTGCAACTTCAATGGATAATTGAATCATATTGTTCATCGATTGTTCAATACGTTTCATATGTTCATGTTCTGCAGTTTCTATTAAACGGTTTGCATCCCTTAACTTTTCCGCATATAAATCATGAACCTCCTGTTTCGCCTGTTCAAATCCAGCAGTATACCCTTCTTCATGAGCTTGAGAAACTAGTTGTTCTCTTTCTTCCTTCCAATTGTTTCTTAACTTTTCAACCTCATCTTGTGTTTCTGTTAACATGATTTCTTTTTGTGTGCGTAAGTCTTGTAATGTTTGTTCAGCATTAAAAATTCGTTCTTGCATATCTTTCTCGTGGGCGTGACGATCATTTAATTCGTGACTTTTTTCATGTAGTTGTTGAATTCGCTTAAGTGGTTTAATCGAGATTGTTTTCGTTGCTGAAGCTGTCATGTGCTTCTCGTGCAAACTAGACAATAATATCATCTCCCCCACCACGTGCTATAATGATTTCCCCAACTTCTTCTAAACGTCTAATGGAAGAAACAATTCTAGTTTGAGCTTCTTCTACATCACGCAAACGCACAGGACCCATATATTCCATTTCCTCTTTAAATGTAGAAGACATACGTTCAGACATATTACTGAAAATGATTTCTTGAACTTCTTCACTCGAAACCTTCAATGATAGTCGTAAGTCTTCTGCATCAACTTCACGAATAACACGTTGAATAGCACGATTGTCTAAAATAACAATATCTTCAAATACAAACATCCGTTTTTTAATTTCATCCGCTAGCTCAGGATCTTGAATTTCAAGAGAATCAAGAATCGTGCGTTCAGTACTCCTATCCACTCCATTTAACACTTCAACAACAGATTCAATTCCGCCCGTTTGTGTATAGTCTTCGGTCAGTGATGCTGATAAATTTTTCTCCAGTACTTGTTCTACTTGACTAATGATTTCAGGTGACGTTGAATCCATCAAAGCAATTCTTTTTGCCACTTCTGCTTGCATATCTTGTGGAAGTTCTGACAAAATTTGTCCAGCTTGCTCAGCATCTAAATAAGATAAAACAAGTGCTATTGTTTGTGGATGTTCATTCATAATAAAGTTCAGTACTTGTTGTGGATCGGCTTTTCGCGCAAAATCAAAAGGTCGAACCTGTAATGAAGATGTCAGACGATTAATAATCGATGCGGCTTCTTGTTTACCAAAAGCTTTCTCTAGTACAGTTTTTGCATATCCTACTCCACCTTGCGAGATATAATCTTGCGCAAGAGCTATCTGATGAAATTGTTCCAACACATTTTCTTTTAAATCTGACTCTACCCGTTTAACAGATGATATTTCTAAACTTAGTTGTTCAATTTCTTCATCTGTTAAATATTTATATACTTGTGCTGATACATCTGGTCCTAAAGAGATGAGAAGTATGGCAGCTTTTTGTTTTCCGGTTAATGCTTGTCTTTGCCTAGCCATGTATCCATCCTCCTAATCATCTGCTATCCAACTACGTAATAATTTTGTAAATTCTTCAGGCTTTTCTGTCGCCATTTGTTCCAGTTGTTTTCTCCGAATTTCCACTTCATTATCTGGATTTGTTTCAATATCTGGTATCTCAGTCGTTGCCGCTATTTCCTCATGAACGTCTTCTTTCATATCTTCCGTCTTGTTCCCTTTACGAAGAAGTGCCACAAGTAGTAAAACAATAAATAAAATAAGTGCAACTCCAACAATATATACCCATAACGGAATGGACTGAATAGCAGACGGTTCAGTCATTGGTTTTTCACTAAACTCTTGAAATACGATTGATATTTTTTCACTTGGATCAACGTCTCCGTATTCTTTATCCACAGAAGTTTGGATAATTGAATGTAAAATGGAGGTAATACCTTCTTCTACAGCAGACTGCTCTTGTGCTGATAGAAATTGCACCTCACCATTTTCATTTCCAACAGATTGATCGACTGCAACTTGAATCCCTACATCTCGTACTTTATAGGGGCTTTCAACAATTTCTTTACGAATTCTATTAAATTCGTTGTTAATCATTTCTTTTATTAATTCATATTCACCATCATCTTGGCCAGTTGTTCCTGGGTAGTTTGGCACGTCCGTATCTCCAGTACCACCGATTCCTCCAACTTCATTCCCAGTATATGTCTCATGAATCGTCTCTACACTTAAAGGCAAGCCTTCCATATTGTCTACGTCTACTGGTTCAATGAGTTCTTCAATACGATTTTCATTTGTAAAATCAATATCTGTTGTTACGGAAACAATCACTTTATCCATTCCGACCATAGAACCAATCATTTGTTGCAGTCGTCTTTGAATATCTCGTTCGATATCTTTTTTAATCGTTTGCTGATATGTATAACTATCTTGATTTGAGTTTGCGTAAGAATTTTGATCATCATAATACTCAAAGTATTGGTCCATAATAGCTACATTTTCTGCAGGTAAATGAGGGACAGCCTTCGAAACCAAATGATGTAGTGCGTCAATTTGGTTGCTCTTTAACTGATATCCAGGATCTGTATATAAAACAATTGCAGCTGTTGCCTCTTCCTGTTGATCACTAATAAACACTGTTTCTTCAGGTAATGTAATCATGACATTTGCATCCTGAATTCCCTCGATATTTCTAATTAAATTCGATAACTCCGTTTGAATTGCATCTAAACGCATCATATTAAACTCATTATCTGTTATTCCCCAAGAGGCATTCTCACTAAAAAACGAATAATCTATTCCTCCACTACTAGGAATATTCATACCAGCTAAATCAACGAGTAATTCATTTGCATATTCCTCAGGAACTTTAATGACAGTGCCTGCCTGGTCTAGTTGATAGGATACATTCCGTTCATCCAATTCACTTTTAATTTGATTTACTTCATGGATTGATAAATTGTTATAAAGTGGGATGTATTTCGTGTTAAATGCAAATAAAGATAAAATTGTAATAATGATTATAATAAATAGAGCCGAAATAACGAACGTAAGTTTTTGTCCTTTCGTTCGATTACTCCAATAATTTGTAACCATGTCTTTTGTTTTCAATATATTTTCCTTCATAAATTCCCCACCAGATCTACCAAATATTCAAGTAATATCCTAGTTTTAATGATGTACTACTAAAATCTCATATTAGGACGAGCCCACATGTATTAATGACTATATGTACGTCAACTAGATTTGCATGCGCATAATTTCATTGTAAGCATCAATCATTTTCTTTTGAACTTGCACCGTCGTCTCAAGTGTAATGCTGGCCTTTTGTGATGCAATCATCACTTCATGCAAATCCACATCATCACCTGATATGAGCATTTCCGTTTTAACATCAGCAACTTTTTGATCCGTATTTACTTGAGCGATAGCTTCTTTCAGAGTATTGGCAAAACTACTCTCATGTTCCGTCCTTGGTTGTGCAATTGTTGAATGAACGTTTGCCGGTTGCATTGCTTGCTGAACTCTTAATACCATTCGTCATTACCCCTTTACTTACCAATTTCTAAAGCTTTCATTAACATTCCTTTACTTGCATTTAATGCCGTAACGTTTGCTTCATACGACCTCGTCGCACTCATAAGGTCAACCATTTCCTCTAGAGGATCAACGTTTGGCATTTGGACAAAACCTTCCCCGTTGGCATCTGGATGTAATGGGTTATAAACCTGTTTAAATGGCTCCTGATCTTCAACAATACTATGTACACGGACACCACTTCCAATTGATCTACCATCTTGACTCCTTGACGCCCGCTTTAAATGGGATTGAAAAGATTGTTCATTAGGTTGTAATACTGCCATCTTTCTACGGTAAGGCTCATACTCACCGTCTACATTCATTCGAGCTCTTGTTGTTTGCGCATTTGCGATATTTGATGAAACTAAGTCCATACGTAAGCGCTGAGCAGTTAGTGCACTGGCACTTGTATTCATACTATTAAATATCGACATCTTAACTACCACCTCTAATTACAGTTTGCAAACTTCGCATTTTTCCATTAAATCGATCAACGATACTATTATAGTAAATTTGATTCTCTGCCAACGCAGACATTTCCTCATCCATATCAACATTATTTCCATTGTGATTATAAGTAGTGTTTCGATTTAATTGTACAGAATAGCTCCCTGTACCACCTGAGAATGGAATATGCTTCTTATGTGTACGATTAGTGACAAATGACTTATTTTTCGCCTCATTTAATACATCTTTAAAGACAACATGTTTCGATTTATAATTGGGAGTGTCAACGTTCGCTATGTTTTGTGAAATCGCCTTATTTTTAGCGGCAGAATATTGCAATGCTCTTTCAAGTGATCCAACAGTACTATCAAATATACGAACCAATGGACTACCTCCTTTTACCTATCTTTTTTCAAAAATATTTCATATATATTTCGTAAAAATTACAGAACTATACAATCTCTATACACATTGTAATTTATCATAACGCCAAAGTCTACTCTTTATCGACAAAATCTTCCAATCGGAATAAAAATAGCACTTTAGTACTACTCTTTTATGCCTAATTTGTGATTTTTCCTAGTTCGATGAATGTTTTATAATGCTTTTGGGCAAATAGGTGTTTAGGCCTATGTTTTGCCCATATCTTTTATCAATGTACAATATATATCGCTGGTGAAGAAAAATCAGATAGAAATTCACTTATCCACTTACAAACTACGCGGATCCTTGGATTAAAAATGAAGATGATACGGTTGCTAACAATCATACTCAAAAGACGCACATGACCTTGCTGAACGCAGGTGTGTTGCTAATTTTTGTAATTAAAGAACATAAAAAAACACACACTACAGTTGCATAATGTTACTTTAGTGTGTGGAATAACAATTTCGTGTCAATCCGAACGAACCAATTTCGATTGTTCTGTTCATTTAGTTGTGTGAGGCTAACTAACAATGGCTTGTGTTCTAAGTGGATGACTCATGTGGGTCGGCTAAGATCGTCATGTCCTGTAACGCCGCCGATACTAGCACGTCCTATGTGATGAAGAAAAAGACTCGTTGTGAGCCTGCCTTGGTAAAGGGTATGTCGACGTTAGCTGCAAAGGCAAGTTTTAGTCAATCCTTCCTTAGTATCGAGGAGGCTAGAGTAGCTGCCCGCTCAAAAGCAGCCGCCTAGAATACAAGCCAATACCCATCATAAACGTTCGGATTTATTTTATAATTAACATGTTATGCATTTAATAAAACTATATATTTATCGACGAAAATTTGCCACCAACGTTATTTGACAAAGAACCAATAATTAAGGTGCTAGAATTATTTCTAGCACCTTGTAAATTCAAAAACTTATCTTGAACGTAACTTATCTAACTCAACTAAGAATTTATCGTTTAATACTTTAATATACGTTCCTTTCATTCCTAACGAACGAGATTCAATTACTCCTGCACTTTCTAACGTACGTAAAGCATTCACGATAACTGAACGAGTAATCCCTACACGATCAGCAATTTTACTTGCAACGAGTAATCCTTCGTTACCATCTAATTCTTCAAAAATATGATCAATTGCTTCTAACTCACTGTATGATAATGAG
>DATGUV010000208.1:0-6266 GCA_035301025.1 Bacillota bacterium
CTTCTAGGCGACCAATCACATTTCCCGCTCCATCCATATGTACTTGAAGACCAGCTTCTTTCATCCACATCATAACTAGTTCTTTCCCTTGTTTTTCCTCACGTGAAAATCCTGGACGATTCGAGCCGTTGTCATCTGTAAAACCTATTTTTGATAAAGCGTCAAGTCGCTCAGCAATGCGCTTTCCTCTCACACCATCACCATCTAGTTCATGAGAGTAATTTTTCATAAGTTCATCATATAAAGAAAAATGTGTTTGTATTGTCATATATACACTCTCCTACATTCATTTAAGCTTTCCTGTAACTATAGCATGTTTTTTATATAAGTGCGTTCTATCATTATAAAACTATGGTGTTCTTACGACATTTCAACTTGGATCCTTTCTCGAACATACATGTTGGATGCATGCAACCATGTAAATGTTGCGAAAGCTTATCCTTGTAAAATAATAAGAGATTTATGAATTATAGTATGGTATCATTTAAATAATCTCAGAATTGTAAAAGAGAAAAGCTTCACTCATATCACTTCATAAACTTTTTCATACACTTGCATAACGACGGTCATCCAATCTGAAAAGTTCTCGTTATGAAATTCATTCGACTGTTTAGGTGGTGTAACAGATGCTAAAATTTGTAAAGTTCCTTACGATTGTACCGTTTGTTTTATTATTTATCGGGTGCTCCAAGGACACAACTTATGAATACCCAGATGATGAAGTAGTCGCCATTGTTAATGGAGAAGAAATAACAATCAAAGATTTACGAATTCTATATAATGATGAACAAGCATTAAACAGATTAGATGCTACCATCAAGGCTACATTAGTTATGCAGGAAACTGAACGTCTAGGACTAGATATTTCTAAAGATGTTGAGGAAAATATCGAAATGAGACGACAGTTACTAACAAAGGACACTGAGAGCGAAGCATTAAAAGCAAATCGAGAATTCGCTGAATCCCAAGCTGAAAAGTTCCATATGGAAGTAGAAGATTATTATGAAGAGTATGTTACGATTACAGCTAACATAAACGCCTCTATGGCTAGTTATGTCCATGAAAAACTTGGTCCACCTGAAGTTGAATCTGAAGAATCTATTGAGGAATATAATGAAAAGGCCAATCAGCTACTAGATGAATTAGTAAAAGAATATGAAGATCATATCGATATTTTCATAGAATAATATAGTAGAAGCACAGAACATAGTAATCGTTCTGTGCTTCTTACGTTTCTTAAGCTTCTACGGATACAGTTTGGAGTGCTTGTTGTAAATCTTCTATAATATCTTCAGCATCTTCAAGTCCAAGAGATAAACGAATCAGTCCTTTTGGTATACCAAAATCTGCTAGCTCGTCTTCGGGAATCGATGAATGGGTCATTGATGCTGGATGTTGAACCAGTGTTTCAGGGTCACCTAGACTAAATGAAATCATAGCTAGATCAAGAGCATTGATAAATTTCTTACCTGCTTCAACCCCGCCTTTAATTTCAAAGGATACGATTCCTCCCATACCTCTCATTTGCTTTAATGCCAGATTATGTTGAGGATGTGATGGGAGTCCTGGGTAGTAAACTTTATCCACTTCTGGTTGTTTTTCTAAGAACTCTGCAATTCTCATCGCGTTTTCGCAATGCCTTTCTACACGTATTCCTAATGTTTTTAAGCCTCGTAGAATCATGTAAGATTCCCAAGCATTTAAATTCTGACCTAAATCACCCATCAAGTTTTTGCGCATATGTTCGATGGCTTCCTTATCCCCACACACAAATCCTGCAATCACGTCACCATGCCCATTTAAATATTTAGTCGCACTATGAACAACTACGTGTGCTCCTAGTTCTAATGGGCGCTGTAAATAAGGAGTCATAAATGTGTTATCAATAATAAGTGGTAAGTCATGTTCTTTAGCAATTTCACCAACCGCTTCAATATCAACCAATGTTAAACTGGGATTGGAAGGTGTTTCAATGTATAGTGCTTTCGTATTTGGCTGAATGGCCTCTTCAATTGCTCCTGGTGTATTGCAACAAACAAAACTATATTCAATTCCAAATCGTGGCGCTAGACTTGTTAAAAATTTATGTGTCCCCCCATACACATCTTTCGTAACAACTACGTGATCCCCCTGTTGTAAAAATGCAAGTAATGCAATTGAAATTGCTGCCATACCACTACTTACTCCAAGAGCATCTTCAGCCCCTTCTAGTGAAGCAATTTTCTTCTCTAATGTACGTGTCGTTGGATTTCCATATCTCCCGTAATATACACTGTCTTCTTCTGCTCCATTCACAACTCCTGCAGCTGCTTCAGCACTTTCAAAGCTATAAGCAACAGCGGGAACAATTTCTTGAGAGATTGCACGTGTATCTGAATCAGGTGTTTGTGCATTATGTACTGCTTTCGTATTAAAACTCCATTGTTTTGTCATGTGTTCATGTCTCCTTTTTTATTGATGCTTGAATATGTTCAATAGATTCTTTTACCGCTTCTAGGCTTTGATCAATATGATATTGTGCAGCAACCTTAGCAGCTCCCGGGTTTCGGGCAGCGATTTCATTTAAAATGGCTTGGTGTTCTTCATAAGAATCTTCTAATCGTTCTTCGTTACGTAAAGGGATGAGCTGACGGTACCTATGGATATGATCATTAAGTTGAGATAATATTCCTACCGCTGTTTTATGATTACTTAATTCATAAATATACGAGTGAAACTCACTACCATACACTAACACGTTTTCACGATGACCTTCTTTTAATGATTCCTTAATCATTCGTGTAATATTCGTTAGATGAAACAGATCTTCATCTGTAGCATTTTCTGTCGCTTGCATGACCACAATACCTTCAAGTTTGCTACGGACAGTAAATATTTCTTCCACTTCTTTTTTTGATATAGGAGCAACTTTTAAACGTCCGTTATTTTGTCTCACAACGAGCTCTTCTACTTCCAGTCGATGCAAAGCTTCCCTGAGTGGTGTTCGACTAATTTCCAAATCGGTTGCAAGGTGGTCTTCCACAATAGGACTATCCGGTTCAAGTGTTCCCTTAATAATTTGTTCCTTTATTTCCGCATAAGCAAAATCTCGTGCAGACACTTTTCGCATCGCACCATATGAATGCGTTCTCATGTACGGGCCTCCCTTTTATATTACACTCTCGTATAATTGTATACAATTATACGAGAGTGTTTGTGTGACTGTCAAATTTCCTAAAAATACGCTCTAAAAAAAGGAGCTGAAACAACGTCAGCTCCTTGAATGTATACAGCTTCATGGCACCTTTTAAACTCACCCTTTGGCCTTGCATCGATATGATAAGCTTTTCTTGATTCATCGCTACACCCATATGAGTAACAACTCCAGCAGCAAGACGCGCGTCAATATGTATACTCGTCCTCCTGAGATGGATAATCATGACCCGATTTCACGAATAGAATACGTGCCAATATGTGCATCCATACGGGCTAATGTTCCGTGATTTGCTGTTCCAATAAAATGTCCGTTTTTGTCCCACCAGCAACACTTAATTAATCTGAACCTACTCCAAGATCCACCACTGAAATTAATGTCGAGTGTATCCTTCAACTAAAAAGGTAAAGAATCCTGGCTTAATATCAATGGCCCATTCATCCATTTCTATTGTAGAATTTCCAGAAGATGTTTGCTTTACTTCCACAGTAAAAGTGTATGTATTGAGAAATCGTTCAACTTTTATCGGAGTAATGGATTCAATGTTTATATTTTCTAAAGGACCACCTTCTTGCTCTTTCATTTCTTGACGGAACTCCCCCATTACCAATGTTTTTTTAGCAAGTTTTACCCGTTCTTCGGAAGTTATTGTGTCACTTGTTAATAACGCAATATCTTTTAATCGCTTCTCCCCTTTATCTAACAAATATTGATTCGTGTAAAAATAAGGAGTAAATAATACATAAACAATGAGTAATAAACATAAACCACTACCGATATACGCCCAAATATGAGAAACTTTTCCTCCTTGGAAAACGGAATAGATCAACTGAATAAGATATTTTCCAAAAAAGATTACAAACAATACAAATAAAATCAAAAGAATGATTTCGAACGCACGAATAAACCCTTCCATTTCAAAAATAAAATCGACTACAGGTATAACAAGTACATCAAATAGCCACCGCGCACCTATGAACAACAATGCAACAATGACCATCGTTAGTAACCAGGCGAATACTCGAGGCATAAACATATTTCGCTCCATAAAAACCTCCTAATGAACTGCGTACGAATTATTCTGTACATGTATGAATTTCAGTATGTACCTGTAGCGATGACAGTACAAATCGCTATTAGAGACAAGATGAAATTCATTGAAAAAATTTCCGTCTTGTTTATTGTACAATAACGTATGCATATTCGCCTATGAAATCACATTTGCATTCATTACATCTAGACACTTTTTTCAAATATTTACAACTTATGATGGTTTGAATACGTGGGCTGTACATTCACGAAAGTAAAATGCATAGCTCCCTTTAAAATAACACTTCATAAATCGCATGCAATTCTTTTTCCCGTACGTCATCCTCTGCTCTTCTGGCATACATCATTTCTTTTGCTAAAAGCGTATCTAAATGTGCTATTTCTTCTTCCTCCAAATCTTCGATAAACGCCTCTTCATGGATATATTCTTGCTCTTCCATCTTTTTATAAATAGATGCACTTATTGGATCTTCATCAACATAATTGGAAATAGATTCATACAAATACTTTAATGCATGAGACATGTTCTTCACCTCTTTTTCTTTGTATTATGAAAGAAAAGGAGACTTTCTATACAAGGCATTTACAGGAAGCCTTTAAGTTCCCATTCCGAAAGTTTTCCCTATATAATGGAGGGACTGAACAAACATGATGGCAACAATACCAAAATACGTTTGTTAGTATTCAGTACATATTCCTATCACGAAAATTCATCAAAGCAGGTGTTCAATTGAAGAAAATACATATTTTGTTATTACTCGTAATGATGTTATGGGGATTTAATTTATCCGCTTTAAAAGTACTAGTCGTTGAAATAGATCCTTTTGTCTTAACCGCTTTTCGGATCTTTATTGCTGGGATTACAGTACTTCTTATTAGCAAAGGGATGGGAATTTTCCGGTTTCCAACCCGCAAAGAATGGAGCTTTATTATTTACATTGGATTCTTTAATGTTGTGCTGCATCATATGTTTTTAGCTCTAGGTCTATATTCAACTTCAGGAGTAAATGCTGGTCTTATTTTAGGTTCTGGTCCGTTGTTAACGATGATGTTATCCATTCTTATTTTAAAAGATGTTGTTACACGACTTCGTGTTTGTGGTTTTTTCCTTGGGTTTGCTGGAATTTTACTTACTACATTGGCTGGATCTGACGGATTATCCACGCTATCGATTGGTGACGGTATGGTGTTTATCTCCATTTTCGCTCAAGCTTTTAGTTTCATCTTAATTAGTAAATTAAACCCCACCTTTGATCCGCGACTACTTACTGGATATATGCTTGTTTTTGGATCTGTCGTACTGTTTGTTTTTAGTTTATTCATGAATCGACCACTTGTAGAATTAGAAATGTTATTTTCTTGGAAATTTGGATCTGTGTTTTTATTTAGTGCCGTTTTATGTACTGCCTTTGGTCATATGACGTATAATTATGCTATAAAGCAAGTAGGACCTGTAGAGTCGACAATCTTTATTAATTTAAATACGTTTTTTGCGTTAGTAGGGGCCGCCATTTTTCTTGGGGAACCGATTATTAAACATCAGCTGATTGGTCTTGTACTCATTTTAGCTGGGGTATTTATTGGTTCGGGGTCCATCGAATATATTCGGAACAAACGTAAAATAATACGTGAATAAAAAGAAGCAGACAATTCAACATGTCTGCTTCTTTTCATTAAAACCTCCGGTTGCGCCTGCGACGAGAGTGGCAATGACACCCTTTGTGTTTGTTACAATGTCCGTGATGATTGCCATGATGACCTTGGCCATCCATTGCACCGCCAACTTGGTTGCCTGAACCAGGACCCATTCCCATAACTGGACCGCCCATACCAGGACCTGTAGAAGCTCCCTGAACATCTACTTCATTTTCAAAGTTTTCCGTAGACGTAGTATGTGGATAGTAATGTTCATTTTTAATTAAGTGATGATTTTTTACGGTCGTATGAGATGGATGAATATGTTTAACCGTTTCTTCTGTGCAGCAATTAACGACATTTTCTTTTACTGGATACACAATTTCAT
>DATGUV010000209.1:0-3273 GCA_035301025.1 Bacillota bacterium
TGAACTTCTTCTAATTTATCAATTTCTTCATATTCAACAATCGGAGGCGATATATCTACACGTTTACTAAATACCGTTGACATACTTGTTGCTGAAGAGCCCATCATTTGATTCATCGCTTCTTGCACAGCGCTGAGTTCAATATCAGACAATTCTTCACTAGCGTCTTCTCCCGTACCACCCAACATAATATTAGATATAATTGCAGCATCTGTTGCTTTCATTAAAAATATATTTTCACCGTCGAAACCATCAACATATTTAACTTGCAAACTAACATGTTCGTACGGAAACTCCTCTAGGATACCCGTTTTACGTACAATGGATACTTCCGGCGTCGTAATTTCTACTTTCATTCCTAGTAATGTTGATAACGCTGTTGCAGAGCTACCAAACGAAATATTACCAATCTCACCGATCGTATCTTTTTCAAGTGAGGTTAAATAGAGTTCAGAAGCATCTTCTGAATCATTTTGCTCATTGTTATTATCACTATCACTTTTCTCATCAGCAGAAGCATTTAACAATGCATTAATTTCTTCTTGTGATAAAATGCCGTCATTTGTCATCGGTTATCCCTCCTTCAAAAATTTCTAACACCTGAACTGCTACATTACTATTCACTTTCCCAGGTTGTACAAGCATTTTGGGCTCCTCATTGACGACCATCTCAAGTGGTTCATGTATGGATTGGTCTAATAAGATGACATCATTTTGTTTGAGTTGTTGTAATTGCTCAAACGTAATCGTCGTCTTTCCCAATATTACTTTTGATTCGACTTTTACCTCTTGCAAGTGATGTTGCAGTTGATGATATGTTTGTGGATCCCGTTTTCTTGTTCCTGTTTCCATCCAATAATGGACCGATAGCTTGGAAATAATTGGTTCTAGGACGACGTGCGGAATGCAAATATTAATCATACCGCTTATTTCACCAATTTGAGTATTGAACGAAACGACAACAACTGTTTCATTAGGGGATACCATTTGTAAAAATTGTGGATTAATTTCAAAGTCCTCTAATACAGGATCAATATCAACCATCGTTGACCAAGCTTCTTTTAAATTATCAGCTGCTTGCTCAAAAAGTTGTGTCATAATTAATGTTTCAATTTCTGTCATACTATCTACTTTTATTTCGCTTGTTCCTCTTCCACCTAATATTCGATCCATCATTGTATACGCAATATTCGGGTTTACTTCCATTAACACTCTACCCTCTAGTGGCTGAACACTATAAACATTTAAAATCGTCGTTTTAGGAATGGAACGAATAAATTCTTCGTAAGGAACTTGATCTACTGAAGCTACAGTTATATTTACATATGTACGTAACTTTCCAGAAAAAAAGGTCGTTAGTAAGCGAGCAAAGTTTTCATGTATTCTAGAGATACCCCGTATTTGATCCTTTGAAAAGCGTAGCGCACGCTTAAAGTCATAAACAGATACTTTTTGTTTTTCTTCTTCTTTTTTAAGTTCTTCAGCATCCATTTCTCCTGATGAAATTGCTGATAGTAATGAATCAATCTCATGTTGAGATAGTATTTCCTCTTGCAACATCCTTCACCTCCTGTTGCAAACTCCTCATTATTGCAAAATTTTATTGATCGTATACACTTCCGTTATGGAACCCTCTGTCATAACCTCATTCAAATCATCACACAATGTCTCTTCTAAATCAGAAAGTCCTTCCTTAAAGTCATCTTCTGACATGGAAGCTAATTCTTTTATTAACATGTTTTGAATTTGAAACTCCCTTTGCGATACTTCTTTCAGTGCTTTTCTGCCATCTGCAATAACACGGAATTGTATGCGGACAAAGGTTCCGTTCTCTAAGTCTGTTGTTAATTCAGGTGTTTCGTAGGAGTATTTATTCATTTCTGCAATGGATTGTTCATCATTATTTTTCCCATCATCCATAAAGTAAAGGACGGCTACAAATGCAGCAGCACCAATAACTGCAATGGAAAGTATAGAAATCATGAATGTCTTCATCAGTTTCATCTAATTCACCTACTTCTCTGTACCAAATATTCCAATTTGCTTGTAATAGTCCGTTATTTTCCGAACGACATCTTGTTCTTTTGTTTGCACAACAATTGTCTTCCCATTTGTCAATGTAATCGTCGTATCAGGAAAAGACTGAATTTGTTCAATTAAAAAAGCATTTAATGTAAACTGTTCTCCATTTAGTCGTGTTAATTCAATCATCATATGGCGGGGATGTTTTCTAAAAAAACATTCCCTACCTCCTTTTTATCGTTTCAGATTCACTAATTCTTGTAAAATTTCATCTGATGTTGTAATAATTCTTGTGTTCGCTTGGAAACCACGTTGTGCAACAATCATTTCAGTAAATTCTTCTGCCAAGTCAACGTTAGACATCTCGAGTGAACTTGCAACGATATCTCCACTACCATTCTCACCTGCACGGACTAGGCCTTCATTTAGACCAGCATTTGCAGAGTCTAAATATAAATTAGATCCGACCTTTTCTAATCCGGCTGGGTTAGAAAACATCGCTAATCCAATATATCCTGCAACTTCTGGTTCTCCATTTTCATTGACATAATTTACTGCTCCATCATCTGAAATACTAAAGCTTTGCGCATCTTCTGGAATATTTAGTGTCTCTCCATCTGTATCTAGTACGTAATAGCCATCTGCATTGACAATATCTCCATCTTCATCTAAATAAAAGTTACCTGCACGTGTATAATATGTTGAATCACCATCTAATAAAGCAAACATGCCATTTCCTTCAATCGCTAAGTCTAATGCATTATCTGTCGTTTGACGGAAGCCTTGTGTATGAATATTGTCGATTGATCCTATTTGAGAACCAAGTCCAACTTGCATTGGGTTCACACCACCACGGTTCCCTGTTGCAGCTTGTGCACCTCTTGTCGTTTGTGACATCATATCTTGAAACGTCACACGACCTTTTTTAAATCCAGCCGTATTCACGTTAGCAATATTATTACCAACTACGTCTAATTTTGTTTGAAATCCGCGCATTCCTGAAATACCTGAGTACATTGAACGTAACATATTTATTCTCTCCTTTTAAATTGTGTAACTATATCCGTCAGTCCATAGTTACAAAAGGTCTCCCAAGTTGGGTCCAACCTAATTAAAGTACAATTGTTCCATTTATATTCGTAAAAATTTGTTTACTCGTTTCTTCTTGATTTAACGCTGTAATCACCGTATTATTTTTTGTACTTACGACAAATGAAATATCATCTAAAATAACGACTGCATCTGTGACAC
>DATGUV010000210.1:0-5186 GCA_035301025.1 Bacillota bacterium
ATGTGATGTTATTCGGATGAATCATATATGTAATTCGTGTTTTTGCCATAGGTAAAAGCGTGGAAATATTGTGCAATGCTCGTAATTTATCATTTCGTTCTAATTCTTTAAGGGTTTTCCACATTTTTACATTTTCTGGAATCGTAAAAGAAAACTCATACATGTCCTCTTTTTCCTCAATGTGAAGAGAATGTGTATGAGGGTTTAGGGCTGTGATCAGTTTTAATTGGTCAATATTTGTCACTTTGGTTTGAGATTTAGCTAAAGATGTTGTCCATTTATTTCCTTTTACATGGAACTCGATGGAAAGTGGATCTATGTATACCATACGTTCATTCAGCAATTTACATCTCCTTCACTTATGCTTACATACGTCATTGTGATCATTCCGATTGATTTACATCTATTTACACGACCGCCAATAAATCCCCGTTTGTAACAGGATATTTACTTAATTCATCATCAGCAGCCAATACAAGATCTTTAGTAAGTACTTTAATAATAAAAGTTGGATTCTCTGGTATTGTGATGGGAATGGTTTGCTCTAGGTTTATTAGGAGTTGCTTGACCGTTTGATACCTTGGAATACGTAAATCATATGCGCCTCCATCCCATTTGCTAAAATCAAACGTAACATTTACATGGGAATCTACTTTCATAAACATTTCCTCCTTTTGAATCGTTTACGATGCATTCCATCTTTGGATAAAAAAGTAAATCCCTACACAGACGAGTGCCCCAAATAAAACTAAGCTGGCTATGATAATGTTTGTAGAAATCATTTCACTTTTACTTTTTTGATCCTCATCAACACTATCAAAGGCGACTTCGTAATCATCTGTAAATAATGCATTTTGAACATCTTCAATAAAACCGTCTTCCTCGATTTTTTCTACGAGAACCGTATGCTTTAATTCTTTCGTTTTTTCTGTAGATGTATCTTGTTTTTCATGTATTTTTTCTTGAGTAGATTCATCAAATAAATGAGGCATCGTTTTTTCTAACTCGGTTTCTTTAAAAACTTCATTAAGTTGTTCACGATATTTTGTGATCCGATCTGTTTTTATTTCCATCTTACCTTTTTCTTTTTGCTCTCCCTCTTCCGCAAAAATAGTATTAGGAAAACATATCCCTAATAAAATGGAAAAGAGAAGCAAATATTTAATTTGCTTCCTTTGTCCCTTCATCGTCTACCCCTACTTCCTTTCCACTACTATCGATAATAAGCATGTTTAGTGCTAATCCAATAATAACAGCTACGATGAGTATCATAAATGCAATTGTTAATGTTGATGTGCTCATGGTTCCTTCAATAAATGAATGGACCCAAGTTTCTAATTGTTGCAATGGTGAAATCTTGCGCGCTACACCAATTGCTTCATTTCCACCAAACTGGAATCCTAACGATTTCGTCAGTAATAAATATAAACTAAACACTACGAGTAACAGGAACATTCCAATCATATGGAGCTGACGTAAAGCATATGTGGCAAGGAGTACCATGCCAAGCATCATTGCTGTAATAAATGCAATCCATGTAAAGGCGCCTGTTTCTGGGATATCCAACAGAATAAAGGAAAGAATCCCGATAAACATTCCTTCAATGATTCCAATTCCACCAGTCATCATCATTGGTCCCATATTTTTTCGAATAAAGCTTTGATCTGTATCAAATTCAGTTCCTTCGATACGTGCTCCTTGATAATTAGATAACACATATGCAGTAAAGAATGACACAATTGCTAAAATAAATACGATGAAATATGGTGTAAATGTCTGTGTTTCTTTAATGATTCCTGTGTTTTCTGATTCCACAGGATTGGATAAAAATTGATATAAATCTTCATTCTGGCGATCCCCAATGCGACTGTTCGCTAGTACTTCATTAAAGTTGTCTGCAAAATCCATATCTTCTGCAGCCTTTTCCGAAAATTTCGTAGCTAACTCAGTTGCTTGAGCAACAAGCGTTGTTCCACTTTGTTGGATTGTGTCAGCTTGTTCATCAATCGAATCTAACGTTTCATATACATGTTCCGTCGATTCAAAATTCGCACGAGCTTGCTCTACTAAAGATTCACTTGTAGATAAAATCGGTTTGAATCCACTATCTAAACTAAGTAGGACTGTTTGCATTTCTCCGTCTTGGGATAAGACTTCGGTTTGCTCTGAAACGAGATCACTACTACTTGCTTTCCACGTTCCAACCTCATCAAGCACTTGTCCAACACTACTATTGAGCGTCTCAGCTCGTGCACTTGCTTCCTCTAATTTCTCCGCAATATTCTCAGAATCTCCTTCTGTTCTTTCAACAAGAGATTGATATTCTTCCACTTGATCCTGAAAGCCTGTGAGTGAATCTGTAATTTCATTTGTTACTGTTTCAGCAACATCTTCACTAATACGATCTTGAATCAATTCTTTTAATTCTTTCTTATGAACTAAATAATATAAGGAATCTTCTTTGGCAATGTCACGTAAATCACTTTCTTCTAATTCCTCATTTTCTTCGGATAAATGTAAGCCAAAATATAATTCATACAATGTATTCAGTGAATGAATCGCCTCATACATTTGAGCCGTCTCTGTGATTAAAGCTTTTGTAAAATCTTCTTGGTCATAAAGAACACTTTGGACGGATTGATTCCAGTTGTATTGATAAATGGTTGTCAGCGTATCAGTCGGTGTTATAGGTGATTCAGGTTTCTTATCATCATGCTTTTCAGGTTCATCTTCCTTCACATCTGGCTCTGGCTTCTCCTCTGCACCATCATCATCTTCTTCAGCCAATGATTCTTCTTCATCTGTAGGTTCTTCGTTCTCATCAGTTTTCTCTGTATCCCCAGTAACTTCATCAGTAGTTTCTTTGTTCTCATCAGTTTTCTCTGTATCCCCAGTAACTTCATCAGTAGTTTCTCCGTTCTTCTCTGAAACCGTCACTTCTTTTTCCGAGTTAGAATCTTCCCCTACTGGAGGCTCTGGTGTAATTTCTTCAGACTCCTCATTTTCTTGTTCCAGCGCCCAGCTCCATTTTGCCGCTTGGAAAAAGTCAATGTCTTCGTAGTCTTCATTTAATTTGAAGGTAGCCACTAGTTGTACATGTAATGTTTCTTCGTTCGCTTCTCCTTCAATAGTTACTTCTCCTTCAGATACTTCCGTACCGTTTATTTCGATTCCCTCAACCGAAAAACCTTCAGGTGCTCGAAGTGAGAAATCAAACGTATTGCTTTTATATTCTTCAATAGTTATAGAATCTGTGGCTACAAATCCATCCTCTATTAAACTTTCTCTCACCTGTGAAAATGGATTTTCTAGTAAATCATAATTCGGGGGTTCTTGTTCTTCTTCAGGTTCTTGATAAAACTCATCAACGTCTTTAAACTTATCCGAAACAATTGCAATATTCTCCAGTGTTACTTTCGTGCCTTCCGGTATAATAAGCTCATCAATAGCTTCCCGATCTTCCGGTAATAATGCTATTGAATTACTAATATTTTGCAAGATATCTTCGTCTAAATTATTAATGAGATCGTTTATTTTAATACCTTCCATTGTCTCATCATCAAAAGCTTTTCGAACACTATCCTTTACTTTTTCCTCTACGTTATTAGGTATTGTTACTAATACATATTCTGAGAGCTCGTCTGTTTCGTTTTTAACGATATTTAAGCGGTTATTTAAGTGAACAATTCTTTCATGTAATGAACGCTGTTCGTCCCGATCTCCATCAAAATCCCTCTCTCTAAGTTGTTCATAAAGATAAGCATTCACTGCCTCTAATTGTTGCATTTGTTCATCTGCATCTTCTTCATGCATGCGATTTATAAATTGATCAAATTGTTCGGTAAAAGTAGATGTTGCAAGGGAGCTCTCTTCTTTCTTAGCAAGAGCTTCGGCTAAATCATTATCATATTCCGCACTTGTTTCTGCTTTATCACTTAAACTGGATTCAAAGTTATCTAAAACATCTTCCAATTGATTATAGTTATTTTTAGACAAGTCCGCGTAATATTGAACTTGTTCAAATTGATTTGTAAAATCATCTAATGGATTATAAATATTTAGTGCATATTCATCGGTATATTCTTTTTCTTTATCAATAATATCTACGATATGATCTTGTGCTTCTTGAAGATTTCCAATAATACTTACGAAGAAAACATCAATAAGTTGCTTATTAAATTTTGTTAATACTTCCCCTGCCGCTTTTTCCGCTTCGGCACGTACATCATCATGACCAGTAGTGTTGATTTTATATTCTAATGTCACTTGTTCTGGTGCATCTTCATCAATCGAAAGAGCATTATCAGAGAAATTATTTGGGATAACAATCATCATGTCATATGCATTTCGTTCGAATCCACTTTCAGCTACTCCACGACTGACAATATACCAGTCATGTGTTTGATCTTTATTCATCTGATTTGCAAATTCATCACCAAAATTAACACTAGATTCGTTAAAATCTGTGCCTGTATCTTCGTTTACTAACGCAATCGACATGTTATGCGTTTTTTCTGATTCTTGTTCCGACCGTTCGTTTAAAGCTACAGTAGACAGTCCTATCGCTAATAGAAGGATTAAACATATAAAAACAATCCCTTGCCATTTTCCTTTTATCATTATAGACAGCTCCATTTATTATTTTACATTTTTATAACAATTATACTATATAGTCACACTACTATACTACCATGATATCCACTTAACTGAAATAGACTACAAGAAATTGTTCCATTTATTGGTAACCTTTTATACCAAAATATTATTATTAGAATGAATTCCGATTGTATATATGAAATATACATATTTTATAATGAGTCTGCTTCATTGGTTAATATATAATAGGGGACAAAGAAATATTATTATGTGTATTGAAATCGCATAAAATCCGTATGATGAAATTCATTTATGTATGAAAATTTTTATGTAGCATATAAGCTATTTAGGTAAAAATACATATGATGTATGTCTCGGAGGGTGATTATATATCGTTGAATGTTGCGGTTAACTAGAAAATAAGAGCCACACAACTATTGGTCATGTGACTCTTAATCCATGTACACATTGCTTTCAGTTTATCTGAAACCAAAGTTTTGAGACAACGCTTGGTCTTGCTCAGACATTGCATTAGCAGTTTTCGTTAATTGCTCCTGAATTTCTATCATTAAAGCAGAGAAATTCTGTAC
>DATGUV010000211.1:0-9273 GCA_035301025.1 Bacillota bacterium
GATATGTTCTTTTATGTGTAGCGGCTTTTTTGATAGCATGTAAAACTCTCCCATCTCAAAATAGTCTTGTTTCTTAAAACTATGACTATATTGGAAGAAAGATACCAATTCTCGTAAGTTTTATAGTGAAATATTTTTTAAAGGGTGAAATCCATTCTATCAATAACGAAATGTCCATACTACGGATTACTTTTTACCATCTTCAATCATGATTGTTGTGTGGTCATGCTACTTTCTTCTGTGAAAGATGTCCATGATTCATTCATCTTTTTCCAGCTTCACTTTTCCATAAACTCCTCCGCCACCAGCCTCAATAGCAAGTTTACCTGCTCGCATATCCAGAATCATTTGAGCAACATTTGGCCGTACAACTTCTATTAATTTATCATAAGGGACCGAATGGATCACATTCATTTCCGTTGAAAATTTTTCAATTAATTTATCGTACGTTTTTGGCCCAATTCCAGGTAAATACTCTAAAGGAACTTGATAAATATATGGTGGTCTACTAGGTTTAAGCGTATTCGGATCTGTTAATTCTGCGATTCTATCTGTTACACCTTTAATCCTTTTATGTTGATGGCAATTGGGGCACTCTTTTTGATTGGCCATCATTTGTTCACCACAAAAGGAACAAACCGTATGATAATATTTTCCAAGTTTAGGATGTAGCCCAAAGTGTTTAACGATGGATCGACCCTCTTTTTGAGCAAGTGCTAAAGCAAACTCATGAAACGATGGCTCTTTCATACGTATTTCTTGGTATTCTCTACCAATCTTTTGTAGGGAATGTGCATCTGAATTCGTCACATATGTAAATGGATGTAATTCTTGAATGTGATCAGCCATTTCAATATCTGCACTTAAACCTATTTCAATACCATTGATCATCATCAAGTCAAATACTTCAGCAAGAGATTTTCTCACACCTTTACCATAGGCACTCTTAAAAGGTGTAAATACATGAGCAAGTATAAATAGACCATCCAACGCTTTTACTACTTCTTGCAGCTCTATAGCACTGCCATAGTAGCGCTGAGAACTTAATGTTACATTTGTAACTCTTTGTTTGAACCATTGTGTAAATGTCGCTATTTTGTCAAGGGTTGGAAAAAAGCAAAGGATGTGGATGGGTCCCTTACAATGATCATCATATATTTCAATTTCTGCGCCTAACAAAAGAGTCACATGTTCAAAACGAACACCTCCATCAGCTAGTTCATAAGCTTGATTCTCCTCAATTAAGGAATACAGCTCTTGTTGAACTGCTGGGGCATGGCAATCAATGACCCCTATTAAAGGAATCCCCTTCGTTCGACTTGCATTTTTAAGTATATTTGTAATTGTTAATTTACTAGAAGCGGTAATTTTTACAGGCTGATTATACATATCCTTCCCTACATGAACATGTAAATCTGCAAAATAGGAAGCTAACATTGGTTCATACGCTCCAACATTTGCATGTATAAAACAGCGTAATTCGTTTTCGCATCTTGAATTTTTCCTTCTTGTACATATTGCACCGCTTCCTCAATCGATAATTCTACGGTTTCAATTTGTCCATGTTCATCCCCTAATGATGGGTTTGTTGCAACCAAAAGTTTATTGGAAAAATATACATACATCAATTCATTAGCAAATCCCGGTGACGTGTAAAAGGAGGTAATGAAAGATGCTTGATCTGTTGTATAGCCTGTTTCTTCCTCCAATTCCCTTATTGCTGTTTTTTCAGGTTCTTCACCTTCTTCTAGACGACCAGCGGGTATTTCTAAAATTGTTTTTTCTAACGGTTTTCGGTATTGCTTTACAAAAACTATTTTTTTATCTTGAGTAATCGGTATGATGGCTACTGCGCCAGGATGTGTTACAATTTCTCGTTTTGAACGAATCCCATTTGCTAATTCAACGTCATCCACACGTACGTTAATGATTTTTCCATCATAAATGGGTGTTGATTGAATCGTTTTCTCTTCGTATTTTGACATGGATGAACCTCCTTTATTCTCTTTTATTTATACTAGCATATGTTAAAACTAAATATCCTTTGTTTCACTTCACACTAAACAATGGGATATATATTAAGAAACTGGTGAAACAACTTGATAACGCACGAGTCCTGATTGTTCCTTTAGAATAACATGCCCTGATTCTTCTAACAGATCAAGATACCCAATCGTTTGAGACATTGTTAATAAAAGCTGACTTTTTGTTTGTTTTGGAAATAATTTCAAACATAATTCATACACGGACAACTTTTCCTGTTGAAGTATTTTTTTAGCAACCATAGATTTTTTGTTAATGTGTTGTAATCGCGACTCAATCGCTTCATCTACATGCTCAATCACCTTTCCATGTCCAGGTAAGATTTTCTTTATATCCATTTCTTTCATTCGGTTTAAACTATGAATATATTGTACGAGTGGCTTTACTCGTTCATTTGTACTGTTATAAGGACCTTCAAGAAGCGGATTAGACGGTCCTGTTGTTAGTAACAAGTCTCCACCAATAAGAATACCTTCTTTTTGGTGATAAAACGCTAGATGTGACTGGGCATGACCGGGTGTGTATAAAACAAGCCAGCCCTCATGACCAGGAATGGAATCAAAATCTTTTAAAGAGATATCGACTTGCCCCTTTCCTGATAATTGTAATGAACCCCTCCAACTTGGAATAGATTCTAGTAAGGCTTGAGGCACACCCCAAGACGCAAAGGTTTTCGTAAAGAAACGTTCATAGTGAGTAAAGTATTCTTCGTCCCGTCTCAACCACATATCTGCGTAAGCGTGGGCAATTACTGGTCGTGTATGTTCAAAATAAGTAACGAGTCCTGTATGATCAGGATGATGATGGGTAAGTATAATTTGATCAATATCTGTTAGCTTTAAGCCTAATACATGTAATTCCTTTTGCAAGCAAAGCCATGCTTCTTCTGTATAAACACCTGCATCAAATAAAGAAATTGTATCCTCTATCAATACATAGGTATGTACAGGACCTACCGCAAAGGGTGTTGGTAAAGTAATCTGATATAAATTAGTAGCAACTTTCATAGCATCTCTCCTAAAATGAATATCTATTCATTATCCTACATGGTCTATAGAAGTTTGTCATGGTTCTCTTTCTAAAATCATTTATTATGTATGCTTCCCTTGTTTGTTTATATTTTCCTTCTAATATTTATTGTCACAAATGATTAACATATCCCTCAAAAAGAGCTATACTTTAGGAACACCAATTCTTTTCTAAGGGGTGAACACATGCAAACAGAAATTATTGCTCATCGAGGTGCGAGTGCTTATGCACCCGAAAATACGATGTACGCATTTGAAGAAGCATTAACTATGCATGCGGATGGAATCGAAACTGATGTACATTTAACAAAAGATCATATTCCGGTTTTAATGCACGATGAACGTATTAACCGAACATCTAATGGAAAAGGATTTATTCGTGATTACACGTACGAACAAATTATTCAATTTGATATAGGTTCTTGGTTTTCCTCTGAGTTTGCCAATGCTACTATTGTAACATTGGATCAATTTTTAACCTGGATTAAAGGAACTCCGTTACACGCTCATATAGAGATTAAAAATAATAAAATTGACTATCCAAATATAGAGGCCGTCGTTTATGAACATATTTGCAAGCATCAAATGGAACATCGAACGACTGTTTCTTCTTTTAACTTTTCCAGTATCCAACGGTTCAAAGAGCTTTCACGTACGATTGAAATTGCTTATTTAACGTCAAAAATGTCACGTAAAATCCGCTCTTCTATTAAAAAAGATCCTGTGGATGCTTTACATATGAAACATACCTTATTAAAAAGACAGATCATTCGTTGTAGTAAACAAAAGGAACTTCCACTACGAATTTTTACGATTAATAAAATCTCACAAATGATTCGATGTTTTGATGTACAGGTAAAAGGTATTTTTACAGATGTACCAGATATTGCTTATGACATGAGATGCAATTGGATACAGAGAAAGGATTGAAACATATATGTCTAATATGAAGTTAATTTTCCTTGGAACAGGAGCAGGTATTCCGTCAAAGACGAGAAACGTTTCAGCACTTGTACTTGATTTACTGCAGCAAACGAATAGCATGTGGTTGTTTGATTGTGGTGAAGCCACACAACATCAGATTCTACATACTTCAATAAAACCTCGGAAAATTAATCGCATTTTTATTACTCATTTACATGGGGATCATATTTTCGGACTCCCAGGATTTTTAAGTAGTCGTTCTTTTCAAGGTGGAGATCAGCCGTTAACCATTTATGGTCCCCCAGGAATTCAAGAATATGTTCAAACTAGTTTATCTATTAGTGAAACCCATTTGTCATATAAACTACATATCGTTGAATATGAAGAGGGTCTTATTTATGAAGATGCATTTTTTAAAGTATACTGTCAACAATTACAGCATGGTATCTCAAGTTACGGTTTTAGAATCATCGAAAAAGATACTACTGGACCATTACTCGTTCAAAAACTAAAAGAAGCTGGTATTCCTCCTGGTCCAATTTATCAATGTTTAAAAGAGCAGGAATATGTCCAATTAGAAGATGGGACAACCCTTGCGCAAAAAGATTTTGTCGGACCTAGTCAAAAAGGAAAAGTGATTTGTATATTAGGAGATACCCGTTATCCAACCGCTCACACTTCTTTTGTTAAAGATGCGAACACACTCGTCCATGAGGGAACATTTGGACACGACTTACTAGATACAGCACATACGTATTACCATTCAACAACAACAGAAGTTGCAACACTTGCAAAAGAAGCCAACGTGCAGCAATTGCTCTTAACACACATATCATCACGGTACGGAAAAGATGATCTTCCAAAGTTGCTGCAAGAGGCACGTAATATATTTCCTGAAACCTATATTGTTCATGATTTTGAAGAATATATTTTGTCTTAATAACTTATCACATTCTAGAGGATCTACAATAAGGAAGTGAATAGTATGCGTACATTTGAGACGATGATTCAAAAGCAAAGAGCCTATTTTTTAGAAGGACATACAAAAAATAGCAGGTTTAGAATTCAAGCATTGCAAACACTTCGAGAAATGCTTCAAACAAATGAATCTGTTATTTACGAAGCATTACGTCAAGACTTAAACAAATCCGAACATGAAGCATTTACAACTGAATATAGTCTTGTATATGCTGAAATTAAAGAAGCCATTAAAAAATTGCGTCGGTGGATGCGACATCAAAAGGTGTCAACGCCTCTAACTCATGTAGGCTCAAAAAGCTATATTATCCCTGAACCTTACGGAGTAGTGGCGATTTTTTCACCATGGAATTATCCTTTTCAGCTAGCAATGACCCCATTAGTGAGTGCCATTGCTGCTGGGAATTGTGTAACCATTAAATTATCCGAACATGCACCACATACTTCTGAAATACTTGCACATTTAATTCGAAAAACATTTGATCCTGCTTTTATTTCGGTTGTTTTAGGTACGGCCCAAATAGCGCAGAATTTAATAAAAGAACGATTTGACTATATCTTTTTCACAGGAAATGGAACCATTGGTAGAGAGGTGATGAGGCAAGCAAGTGAACATCTCACGCCTGTCACTTTAGAACTTGGTGGTAAAAGTCCAGTGATCGTTGATAAGGAAGTAGAGCTAGATTTAGCTGCTAAAAGAATTGTCTGGGGGAAATTTACTAATGCTGGTCAAACATGTGTTGCACCAGATTATGTATATGTTCATGAATCGTTAAAGAATCTTTTTTTAGAAAAGTTAGAAGAACAAATCAAACGGTTATACAGTACAGACCCTCTCCATAATCAAACATTTCCTAAAATTATTCACGTGCAACATTTTAAACGATTAATAGATATGCTTCATACAGGAAGTATTTATTATGGTGGAGAGTGTGATGAAGATACTTTACGGATTGCTCCTACAATAATGGTTGATATTACACCAGATTCCCCTTTATTTACAGAGGAGATTTTTGGACCCATTTTACCAGTGCTAACATATGAGAAACTTACAGATGTCGTAAAAGTTCTACAACAAAAGGACAAGCCACTTGCGTTATATATGTTTAGTACAAATAACAATAATATCGTCTATGTTCAGCAGCATCTCTCCTTTGGTGGTGGCTGCATCAACGATACATTATATCATGTAGCAAATACACATTTACCTTTTGGAGGAGTTGGTGCGAGTGGAATGGGTTCCTATCATGGGAAATTTGGTTTTGAAACTTTTTCCCATATGAAATCAATCGTCAAACAAACCAATGCCTTTGACCTCCCCTTTCGTTACCCAGCTGGGAAAAAGTGGCTTTCCTTATTAAAAAGATTTTTATCCTAACAAGTGAATCGATATGCATACAAAAAAGACTTTCTTAAAAAAGATGTAAAGCATCATTCCTCAAGAAAGTCTTTTTGAAAACTGGATGAAAAAGTATTATTTTTCTTCTTATTGTCCTGCTTTGAAATAATCCCTTTGCCAAATTTTTCTTCAAGTGAGTGTATGGTGTTTTGTAACTTCGCTCGTTCAATTTCTTGTTCATACGTAAATAAATCAAGTTGATGGCCAATGGTATGTAAATCATCTATCTCCTGAACAGTAATTCCGAGTAAGCGAATGTGTTCTTCATTCCAGTGTTCATAAAACAATTGTTTAGCAACTTGTAATATATCTTCTTGCTTCCAAATATACGTTGGCAGTTTTTTACTTCTAGTAATGGTTTGTCGATTAGCGTAACGAATCATTATTTGCACACTCATCCCGGCTGCATTTCTACGATCCATGCGCATCTCAATCTGGTCAGCTAGTGTGTGCATCATTTTTTCGATGGCAGAGATGGAAGCTGTGTCATGTGGAAATGTTCTTGAACTGCCAATGCTTTTAAATACATGAATGGAATTAGGATCTACCGGACGATCGTCATTTCCATTGGCTCGATTTTTAAGGCGCTCACCATTAATTCCAAGTAATTGGGTAAGTGTATAAACATCTGATGTAGCTAAATCTTCAATTGTTTTGATCTGTATCGAATGAAGCTTTTCTGTCGTTCTTCTACCTACTCCGTACATTTCTTCCACAGGTAGCGGCCACAATATACGGGGGACATCCCTTTTTCGAAGGATCGTAATCCCTAAAGGTTTCTTCATATCCGAAGCCATTTTAGCTAAAAATTTATTAGGTCCAATTCCTATGCTGCATGGTAAATCTAACTGTTGTAATATGGTATGTTGAATATGCTCTGCTAACTCAACTGGGTTTAACGCACTGTCAACGGTAGTCACATCCATATATCCTTCATCAATGGATACAGGTTCAACTTGTGGGGTAATCGTAGATAGTAGATTAAACATTTCCTTTGATGCTTCCCGGTACCGATCATGGTTGGGCCTAAGTACATGTAAGTTCGGACAAAGCTTCTTCGCCTCCCATAAAGGCATTGTGGTCTTGACTCCTTTTGCACGCGCTTCATAACTACTTGTGATAACAATTCCTTTTCTTTCCTCAGGATTCCCTGCAATTGCAACAGGTTTTCCTTTTAGCGAAGGATTACGAGCCATTTCGACGGCAGCATAAAAACAGTTCATATCAATATGATAAATTATTTTACCTGTATGCACACGTTTCTTTGACATGTTCCATTCCTCCACTTGCCTGTACATTAGAACGCTTGTTCCTTACTTCTAGTATACGTTAGCACAGAAAAGATGTAAACTTATTCAGCATTCCTACTCAAGGAAATTCCAATAATAAATCGAGTGAGGTCATACAATTCGGAAATCGCTATTCTTTCTTTTTTCGTATGAATATGTTCATACCCAGCACCTAAAGTCATTGTTGGTATGTGTTCACTTGTAAAGACATTTGCATCACTCACGTCAAGTCTTTCCTTATATTTTAGTGGTAGCCCAAGGGATTTCGCTGCACGAGAAGCGAATGCTAAAACCGAATCCTGTTGTTCATATTGGTAATTGCTACATATATGTTCAACATCCATCATATATACAAGCTGTGTTGCTTGAATACATTTTTTCGTATATTCTTTTAATCGCTCTACGTAATATTGGATATCATCCTTGTTAATGGATTTTAACTCTATTGTTACATCAATTCCACCATTTTTTAATTCTTTGTTTTCTTGAAAACCAATGATAGAAACGTGTAATGTTTCTTCCACTGGATTTCTAGCAATATGCCGGATAATATTGGATATTGCTTCATGCACATCCATTCCTTCTTTCTGGGACTCACGTGTAACGGTAATTGTCACGATATCGATAGCTGGAGAATGTGTAATACATGTACCAACAGGTTCATCAGCATCAACCGTATAACCGAAAACCCCTTTAATTGCCCCCATATCCAGCGCTCGCGCCCCAATTAATCCTTGCTCTTCACAAACTGTAAAAATAAGTTGAATATCTCCGTAGGGTTCATTGCTGTGTATGATATATTCTATCCCCTCTAGGAGTGCAATGATTCCAGCTTTATCATCTGCGCCTAAAGCTGTCGTTCCATCTGTTTGAACATACCCATTTTCAATGGATGGTAACACTTGTTGCGCTTCAATCGTATCCATGTGAGCAGTGAAAAAAATTGGTAGGATGTCTTTATTTGTACCCTTAATTGTGCAAATGAGATTTCCTGTATTACTACCCGTTTGTCCTTTCGTATCATCTTCTAGCACGTCAATGTTCAGTGATCTACACCATTCTTTAATAAAATCTGCAACACTTGCTTCCTGCTGTGAATGTGAAGGGATGGCGAGTATTTTTAAAAAAGAATGAAGTATCTTCCCCTCATCTAATTGAATATCCATTTGGTGCAGAATCTCCTTTCACATATGGGTGAATGTCATCATTACGAAAATTGTATAAAACACGTATTATGAAATCCATTCATGTGAATGAATTTCATAATGACCAAAATCAGCTATATCAATACAACATGTAGTTTCGAAAGCTCCAACGGAACTACATGCTCTAGTGAAATGGCATAAAATACGTATTATGAAATTCACTAATGTATGTACATATTACTTATAAAGGTATATTACCATGTTTCTTCTTCGGTCGATCTTCTACTTTCGTCTGTAGCATTTCAAATCCTTGAATCAATTTTATTCTTGTATCTCGGGGATCAATAATATCATCAACCATTCCAAGACTTGCTGCTATATATGGATTGGCAAAACGTTCACGGTATTCATCAATTTTCTCTTGGCGCACAATATCCGGATGTTCACTTTCAGATATCTCCTTAGAA
>DATGUV010000212.1:0-3247 GCA_035301025.1 Bacillota bacterium
ATTAGCAATTCCTTTTCCAGCAATGTCAGGTGCTGATCCATGTACTGGTTCATATAAGCCAACGCCATCTGATCTTAAACTAGCAGATGGTAGCATTCCAAGTGATCCAGTTAATACAGAAGCTTCATCACTTAAAATATCCCCAAATAAATTCTCTGTCACCATCACATCGAAATGAGTAGGCTCTGTAATGAGCTTCATAGCTGCCGCATCAACAAGCAGATGTTCAACTACAACATCAGGATATTCCTTACTCTTTTCAATCACAATTTCTCTCCATAGACGGCTTGACTCTAATACATTTGCTTTATCAACTGATGTTAAATGTTTTCTTCTGATCTGTGCACTTTGAAATCCTTGCTCAACTATCCGTTCGATCTCTTCACGTGTATAGTGAAGTGTATCAACAACCGCATTTCCCTCTTCACGTCGTTCACTTGGCTTCCCAAAATAAAGGCCGCCAGTCAACTCACGAACAATTAAAATATCACTTCCATTGATCACTTCTCCTTTTAAAGGTGAAGCATGAAGTAAAGGAGCAAATCCTTTAATCGGTCTTAAGTTTGCAAATAATCCCAATGTTTTGCGAATGCCTAATAGCCCTTGTTCAGGTCGTAAATGCGTAGGAATGTTATCCCACTTTTTTCCACCAACAGCTCCTAATAAAATAGCATCAGCTTCTTCAGCTGCTTTTATCGTCTCATCGGGCAAAGGTACTCCAAATTGATCGATCGCATCCCCACCGATCGCATGTGTTTGAAAAGTAAATTGATGATTGAACTTTTCAGCGATTTCTTCTAAGACAACTTTTGCGGATTCAATAATTTCTCTTCCTATGCCATCACCTGGCAATAAAACAATTTGCTTATCCAACATTTTACCCCCTCTCGCTATTCCATTCATTTAGCTTGATTTTTTATCCTTGTTTGTACATTGATGACGTATCGATTCACAGCATTCAAAAAGGCGTTCGCAGAGGCTTCAATCACATCTTGTGCTGTCCCTCTGCCATTAACCGTCTCTTCGTTCACAATGAGCTGTACACGCGCCTCAGCTAGTGCATCTTTACCACGACCTACAGAATTAATGTGGTAATCAACAAGATCAAGATCCTCCGTAATTAAAGCGTCTAATGTTCCATATAGCGCCTCAACACTTCCTTGACCTGTACATGATTTCGTTATGATTTCATGTTGTGGTGTTTTTAATGTAACAGTCGCCGTCGGTGTATCTTCTGTTCCATATTCGACATGAAACATCTGTAATTGGTACGTGTTCATTGTAGAAGATTCTGTCTGAATTTCAGTTAAAATTGTAAATAAATCATCATCTGTTACTTCTTTCTTGCGATCTGTTAATTTTTTAAATGAAGCAAATGCTTCTTTTAACTTTTCATCTGATAGTTCATATCCAAGCTCTTTCGCTTTTTCATTAAATGCATGACGACCTGAATGCTTTCCAAGTGGTAAATTGTTCGAAGTGACACCGACCATTTCTGGCGTTATAATTTCATAGGTTGATGGATTTTTTAATACGCCATCTTGATGAATACCAGATTCATGGGCAAAAGCATTGTTACCGATAATGGCTTTATTTGCCTGAACATGCATGCCTGTTAGTTTTGAGACCAAATCACTCGTACGTTTAATTTCTTTCAGATTCAAAGTCGTTTCAAACGGATAATAATCAGATCTAATTTTTAATGCTACCGCAATTTCCTCTAGTGCGGCATTACCAGCACGTTCACCAATTCCATTAATCGTACCTTCAACTTGTGTTGCCCCATTTTCTACAGCTGCAATTGAATTTGCAACAGCCATACCTAAATCGTTATGACAATGACAAGAAAGACTAACACGATCAATGTTTGGTACTGTCTCTTTAATGTATTTAAACATGGCGCCATATTCTTGAGGCGTTGTATAACCAACTGTATCAGGTAAATTAATCACAGTTGCTCCTGCGTCGATTACTTTTTCTATAATCTCTGCTAAGAACTTCAAATCTGAACGTGATGCATCTTCTGCCGACCATTGGACTTGTGGGAATTTCTCACGGGCATATTTCACATGCTGCACTGCCGTTTCAATGACTTGTTCGGGTGTTTTTTTCAACTTATATTCCATATGAATGGGGGATGTAGCGATGAACAAGTGTAATCGTGGCTCTGCAGCACTTTTCAAAGCTTCCCAAGCAATATCGACATCTGATTTCACTGTCCTTGCCAAGCCAGTAACAGAGGTATCTTTAATGGTTGTGGAAATTTCCTTTACCGCATTAAAGTCTCCATTAGATGAAGCAGGAAAGCCCGCTTCCATTCTATCTATACCAAATCGTTCAAGTTGCTTAGCAATTTCCAATTTCTCCAATTGGTTCAAGTTTACGCCTGGTGATTGTTCACCATCTCTTAAAGTCGTATCAAATATACGAACAATCGTCATATACTTCACATCCTTTTGCTTCGTCTTCATCCCGAATCAATAAAGCCGTTTTTAACATCATAAAAACTCAATATTTTCATGAATATTAGCAGTAAATTTTACCGCTAATCTACAACTCATAGTCTCATAATCTCTTTCTCTATTCATTCTATTAGAGATGAGGGTATGATTTGTTGTAATGATGAAATTCATTTCATAAAAAACTCTCATTTAGGAAATATATCCTCATCAATAAGTGAAGAGGATATGCGTAGAGTCAACTATCATGTTAAATTTGATTCGTTCAATTCATATCCAGTGTAACGGGTATAAGAGGGATCATGAAGTGTAAATACTACTCAATCACATCCCTCTTACAGGCCCATTTCCACTACCTATAAACTTCAAATTATCTCATAGGTTGTTTTACAAAAGGCATTAAGTTGCGTAATTCTTTTCCTACTTTTTCAATTGGATGATTGTTTTCTTGTGCATTGATTGCGTTAAACTTAGGTCTATTTGCTTGGTTTTCAAGAATCCACCCTTTAGCAAACTCACCTGATTGTACATCATCAAGTACTTCTTTCATTCTAGCTTTTGTTTCTTCATTGATTACACGTGGTCCAGAAACAAAGTCTCCCCATTGTGCTGTATCTGAAATTGAGTAGCGCATGTTTTCTAGTCCGCCTTCATACATCAGGTCAACGATTAATTTAACTTCATGTAGTGTTTCAAAGTAAGCAACTTCTGGTTGGTATCCAGCTTCTGTCAATGTTTCGAATCCTGCTTTCACAAGACCTGATACTCCACCACATAGTACTGCTTGC
>DATGUV010000213.1:0-6590 GCA_035301025.1 Bacillota bacterium
CCCATATGCTATACTAAAGGAAAAACAAAGCTGGGTGATGAATAATATGGTTCAAAAAAGATTATCTGATCATATTGCAGACGATATAATATCGATGATTTCCATAGAAAAAAGATTTAAACCAGGTGATCAACTTCCAAACGAAAATGCATTATCAGAAGAACTGAATATTAGTAGAACAACATTGCGTGAATCGATTAGAATTTTAGTTGCCAATGGGGTATTGGAAATTAAACGGGGTAGAGGAACATTTGTGAAGGAGAATTTTGACGAAACTCACACAATGAAATCGTTACATAATCTTTCACATACAAGAATGGGCGCAAAAGATTTGTATGAGATGCGGTTAATTTTTGAGCCTGAAGCAGCCTATTATGCAACTATTCGTGCTACAGATGCTGAATTACAACGTATTTTAGAATATGGGGAACAAATTGAACAAAAAATAAAGCTCGGTTTGGACAGAACAGATGTTGAACAAAGATTCCATAAGTCGATTTCAAAAGCAACCCATAACGAATTTATGGACAAGCTAATGCCTGTTATTTTTCAGGCCATTGATACAGGTGTTGCATTATCCCAAGAAAGTGAACGTGCAACAGAAGATACATTAAATGATCATAAGATGATTATGGAATTTATGGAAGCAAGAAATGCTGAGGGAGCAAGAAGCGCCATGAAGATTCATATTCTACACGCTATGAGTGATTTAGGAATAGAGTAATTCATAGATGTCATACAACTAACTTGACGTCATACAACCTTACATTTAGAATATGTATAACAAATGTAATGATAAGGTGTGTGTAAAATGAGAAGTAATATGATTAAAATGGGTGTCGATCGTGCGCCTCACCGTAGTCTTTTATATGCAACTGGTAAAGTAAAGACAAGTGATCTAGACAAACCTTTTATTGGTGTTTGTAATTCATATATTGATATTATTCCTGGACATGTTCATTTGCGTGAATTTGCAGACGTGGTGAAAGAAGCGATTATTGAGGCTGGTGGTATTCCTTTTGAATTTAATACAATTGGTGTAGATGATGGAATTGCAATGGGGCATATTGGAATGCGTTATTCTCTACCAAGCCGTGAACTTATCGCAGACTCTGCAGAAACAGTCATTAATGCGCACTGGTTTGATGGTGTGTTTTATATTCCAAACTGTGACAAGATCACGCCTGGTATGCTGATGGCGGCTGCTCGCACCAATGTTCCTTCTGTTTTTGTATCAGGTGGGCCAATGGAAGCGGGCGTGAGTTCAACAGGAAAACAAATCTCCTTAACATCGGTATTTGAAGGTGTTGGTGCTCATAAATCAGGACAGATGTCTGCCGAAGAATTATTAGATATTGAAAACAATGCATGTCCAACGTGTGGTTCTTGTTCAGGTATGTTTACAGCGAACTCAATGAACTGTTTAATGGAGATGTTAGGTATGGCACTTCCTGGAAATGGTACAATTGTTGCCACAAGTGAAAAGCGTAAAGAACTAGTTAAAGAAGCTGCCAAACAACTTGTTCGCATGATTAAAGAAGATGTTAAACCACGAGATATCATTACTAAAGAAGCAATTGATGATGCATTTGCTTTGGATATGGCAATGGGTGGTTCTACAAATACGGTCCTTCATACTCTAGCAATTGCGCATGAAGCAGGTATTGAATACGAGATGGCCGATATTAATAAGGTTGCCGCAAAAGTACCATATTTAGCAAAAATTATGCCAGCATCAGATATTTCAATGGATGATATTAATAAAGCTGGTGGAGTCGAAGCTATCATAAATGAACTGACAAAGATTCCAGGGGCGATTCACCCAGACCGCATGACGATTTCTGGTAAAACAATGGGGGATCTTGTGAAAAATCATCCGATTACGAATCCAGAGGTCATTCGAACAAAAGACAATCCATATAGTGCTGTTGGAGGCTTGTCTGTCCTTTATGGAAACATTGCTCCTGAAGGTTCTGTCATTAAAGTAGGTGCCGTTGATCCGTCGATTAAAACATTCACAGGTGAAGCAATTGTGTTTGATTCTCAAGATGAAGCACAAGAAGCTATTGATGATGGAATAGTAAAGGAAGGACATGTTGTAGTTATACGATATGAAGGGCCAAAAGGTGGCCCAGGTATGCCAGAAATGCTTGCGCCAACGTCAGCTATTATGGGCCGGGGACTAGGAACAAAAGTAGCGCTCATTACAGACGGAAGGTTTAGTGGTGCCTCACGTGGTATTTCAATCGGTCATATTTCACCGGAAGCTGCAGAAGGTGGACCCATTGCTTTAATTGAAAATGGGGACATCATTGAAATCGACTTACCAAGTCGAACAATGCATGTAAAAGTTTCGGATGAAGAATTAGCGCAACGACGTAAAGAATTAAAGCCATTTGAGCCTAAAATTAAAACAGGATGGTTAGGAAGATATTCTACACTTGTGACAAATGCTTCCAGAGGGGGCATTATGAGTATTTAAAAACATTAGCAATACATGATTTTACCTCCATTCAGGCAGAAGTCACCCATCCTTAGAGGTGGGTGACTTCTGCCTGAATTTTTGACATCTCATACTTATGTTCATTTAAGTCTAAATAAAAGTGAATTTCACTTATTTATTTGCAAAAGTAAATGGAATTGGGGAAATAAAAATAAAATAAAGGAGTATTTCTCCGATTTTGGATATACGATATGAAATTTATGATAGTTAATGATTATTTAAGAATTATTTTGTCTAATTAGTAAGCGAGCACTTGGATCACTGAGGTCACTTTTTTAAAAAAGGATTGGTTATGATTGGCAATCTCTTGTGTTATAATGAGAATTATTAAAACTTATATAACATAAAATGATAAATCAATCATGAGGAAGTGAGTAGATGCGTCCTATCTATGGTGTAATGATTTTGATCCTCACTACAATCATTTTCGTTACAGCTTGTTCGAAAGCAATAGATCCTCTTACTGTTAAAGCGGAATCACCGAGGGAAGATGCGAAAACAGAAGAAGATATTTTCCAGCAAATAAAAGAGCGTATAAAAGATTTTTATTTTCCGCTGAATGTTGGATCAAAATATTTAGAACGAATGAAAGTTACCTATTATGTCGAGGATGAACATCTTGAATATTATTATGACTATAATACGTACGACATGAGTAAGGAAAAGGGTTCTTATATACCTTCTCGTTTTCGATTGTTTGTAAATAACATGGAGCAACATCAGATAAGTAAACCTCAAGATGGTCTTTATTTTGCACTTGGTGAGATGGAAGGTTATCTTGCTTCGCCACACGGCTCTTTACTTTATGGTGGAACAGAGAAAACGAATAATGATTCATTTGTTTATGAATTCGAGAATACATATAGAAATGACTTTTTTGAAGCGGCCAAGGAAAGTAGAATGCAAAAGCAATTTACTTTAAAAACTGTGAAAGGGTATAACTTTTTGGGAGTTTTATTTGATATGGATATAGTAGATATGTTGTTTTTAGATATCGAACAAACGAATTTTGAGATTGCTAAAGTGGATATAAATAGGGATAAGGTTGTGGACGAAGGCAATCAGGTTCAAGTTTCGGTATACTATCAATTTGAAGATAGTTATATGATTGGGCTTCATATTGAAAATGAAAAAAAGGATCAAGAAGAGGAATCAAGGACAAATTGGACCCAAGATGGCTATCGTTATAAGCTAAGTATCGAATATTTATCAGAAGAGGCTGCCGAAGTTGAAGTTAGTGATGAACAATTAGAAGAGTTCAGAAGTTTCATTACAAGAAAGGTGACAGATGAATGATTATTAAATAGTAGAAGGAGAGCTTAATTCCTTTATTTACAAGGGTTTTGGCTCTTTTTTTATCAAAAACAGGCAAGAAAACTCCTTCTTCAGGCGCGTGAAGGGCAAAGCCTAGCGATAAGTGGGGGTAGTTCAAGAATGCAACGTTCTCATATTTTCGCTGCCAAACTTTCTGCTTTTATTATGCAATAAACAGGAATTACAGTTTTGTTCCGCATCGTTTGTTAGCACATAACCACAAAAAGGAGCCGTTCTCCTAGAGTAAAGCTTCTGGAAAACGGCTTTAAATACTTGTTTTTATTGTTTTATAATATGTCTATTTCAATAGAGGGTATGCGCCCTCTTCATCGTGTGTTTCTTTTCCAGTTAATGGAGGGTTAAATACGCAAATCATCCGCATATCTTCCGTACCACCACGTAAATAGTGTTCATCATTTTCATCTAACGCATAGACGGTACCAGCTTCAATTGGATACACCTTACCATCCTTTACTGTTTCTATTTCTCCATTTCCTTCAATACAATAGACAGCTTCAAGATGATTTTTATACCATATATGGGTTTCTGTACCTGCACGGATAATTGTATCGTTCAATGAAAAGCCCATGTTGTCCTTATTTAATAGCAAGCGTCTGCTTGACCAATTCTCTGATGTTGTCTCATTTTCTGTTCCGATAATTTCATTAAGTGATTTGACTAGCATGTTTTGGTCTCCCTATCATTGTATTTAGTAAATATCTAATACTTTCTTCAATTATATCAAAACCTTTGTCAAGCCCCTCTTTATCGATGATCAAAGGTGGTAATAGTTTCATAACTTCACTGTCTGGTCCAGATGTTTCCATAACTAAACCACGCTCAAAGGCTGCGGCACATATTTTTTCAGCAATGCCTTCACCTTCCCAAGCAATACCTTTCATTAAACCTCTACCACGTAATTCACCTTTTAGTTCAGGGTACTTCATAATAATTTCTTCTAATTTTTCGGTTACATACTTCCCTTTTTCTTTAACCGATTCGCTAAGTTCGTCATTTTCCCAGAAAGAAAGGGCTTCTGCCGCACCAAGGAATGCCAAATTGTTTCCACGGAATGTACCGTTATGTTCGCCAGGGCTCCATATATCATATTCTGGCTTTATTAATGTAATAGCCATTGGTAGACCGAATCCGCCGATGGACTTTGATAAGCAAACAATGTCCGGTTCGATTCCAGCAGGTTCGAAACTAAAAAATGTACCTGTTCTACCATTACCAGCTTGAACATCATCAACAATGAGCAATATGTCAAATCGTTTACAAATCTGATCGACCTTTTGTAACCATTCAAAACTAGCAGCATTAATTCCACCTTCACCTTGTACAGTTTCAAGGATAATCGCTGCAGGAATGTCCACACCACTACTACCATCCTCTAAAAGCTTCTCTAAGTAGATCGTTGTGTCAACATCGCCCATGTATTGATCAAATGGCATGGAAATCGCATTTGTCAGTGGCACTCCGGCTCCTGCACGATTTGTGGCATTTCCTGTTACAGAAAGTGAACCAATTGTCATCCCATGGAAACCATTTGTAAAACCAATGACCGTTTCACGTCCAGTTGCTTTACGAGCAAGTTTCAAGGCGCTTTCTACCGTGTTCGTTCCGGTTGGTCCTGTAAACATCACTTTGTAATCTAAGTTTCTAGGTTTAAGAATAACTTCATTAAATCGTTGTAAAAAATCTTTTCTCGCATTCGTTCCCATATCTAAACTATGGATGATTCCATCGTTTTCAATATATTCAATTATTCTTTCTTTCATGTTGTCATTATTATGCCCATAATTTAGCGTTCCAGCTCCTGCAAAGAAATCAATATAATCATTGCCGTCAATATCCCACAATTTATATCCTTTCGCTTTTGTAAATATTGTAGGAAAACTTCGGCTATAACTTCGTACTTGAGATTCCAATTCTTCAAACGCTTTCATGGTTGGTTCTCGTTCTAAAACATTCATTAACATTTTTCCTCCTAATAATAGTAGCTTTTTTAAAATGGACCTATCAGATGAGATAACTCATCTTCATGCCCTTTTGCAGGAAAGTCTTCAGCAGTAAAGCATGGTGACACTTCAATTTTAGTGTCTAAATTTCTCGCTATCCCATGGAATAACTTCTGTGATGGAATATTTGAGGGCGACACGGTTGCTTCTACATACTGAATGTTTTTACAAGCATCACGCTCTAATATATGATGTAACATTCTCGATGCAAAACCTTTACCTCGTTGTGTTTCCGAAACAGCAACTTGCCAAATAAATAATGTGTCTGGTGCATCCGGCTTAATATATCCAGATACAAATCCAACAATTCCTTGATCCCCTTCAATCACAACTGAAGTTTCGCTAAAGTTTTGACACCACATGAGATAGCTATATGACGAGTTTAAATCAAGTACTCCTGTATTTTTAATTAATTTCCATACTTCCGCACCATCTTCTAAATTTGGTTCGCGAAATGTATCTGACGCACCTTTTTTAGCGATGGTTACACTTGATTTTGAGATATTATCACCTCCATCATTTTCCCTAGACGGGATTAGCAACATACACTAATCAATATATACGCTTCAAAAATTCACGTCAAAATCCATTCATTCAGATTACAACCAATCAAAGTATATAGAAGTGAATAGGAGCAACATAGGCTATCTATAGTAAAAATCCCTTCATATACGACCTCTAAGCGACCAATTCCTAACACTTTGAATCTAGAATGGCGTAGGTATCACCTTTTAGTCTATATTTTATTTTTA
>DATGUV010000214.1:0-3226 GCA_035301025.1 Bacillota bacterium
TCTATTGGAATTTCTGCAGACGGTGTAGCCATTATTGAAATGGCAGGAATTGCTGGACTAGGTCTCGTTCCTAGGGAAAAATGGAATCCTAAGAATATGACAACCTATGGAGTAGGAGAAGCAATAACGTACGCACTAGAACAAGGTGTTCATCGCATCATTGTTGGCCTTGGTGGCAGCATTACAAATGACGGTGGCCTAGGATTGTTGCAAGCACTTGGGGCTACGATTCACGGGGAAGAAGTGAATCTGGCACGTCCTTTACGTGGAAGAGACTTGTCTTTTGTCCATACAGTAGATCTTTCTACAATTGATTCACGCATCTTTGAGGTGGACATCATTATTGCATCAGATGTTACGAATCCATTATACGGGGAACATGGAGCAACATATGTATTTGCACCTCAAAAAGGAGCGAATCCCGAGGGCCTGAAAATGATGGACGAGTGGATGGAAAGATATGTGAAAACCATTATTGGAACATCAGCAGATCCTGACGCCATTGCTCTCGTGGAAGGGGCTGGAGCTGCAGGGGGGTTAGGCTTTGCTCTTCTATTACTCCGTGGTAGGATGAAACAAGGCGCACAAGTCGTTGGTGACATGATTGGATTAGATGCTGCGATTCAACAAGCAGATCTTATCATCACCGGTGAAGGAAAAACAGATAGACAAACCTTACGAGGAAAAGCCCCATATTATGTCGCCAAAAGAGGAAAGCATTTTTCAGTGCCAGTCGTATTAGTGTCTGGTACAATTGAAGATATCGACGAGCTACAAACGTATTTTCAAGACGTATACGCCCTTGTTTCTGCAGAAGTTTCCACAGAGCAAGCTATGCAAGAAGCACGAGTACGATTAACAACACGTATAAAACACATTTTTAGGAGGAAGACAAAATGAGAAAAGAAATTTTCACAGAAAACGCACCAGCAGCAATTGGACCATATTCACAAGCCATTCAAGTAGGTGACTTTGTTTTTGCATCTGGACAAATTGGAGTTGATCCAAAAACAGGTGAAGCAGTAGAAGGAATCGAAGCACAAACGCACCAAGTGATGAAAAATATTCAAGCAGTGTTGACAGAAGTAGGAGCAGATTTCTCAGACGTAGTGAAATTCACAATCTTCCTAGACTCAATGGATGATTTCGCAACAGTAAACGAGCTGTATGGTAGTTACTTAGAAAAGCCATATCCTGCACGTTCAACGGTAGAAGTAAGTCGCTTACCGAAAGATTTACTCGTGGAAATGGAAGTTATTATTTATAAAAAGTAATGGTGAGAAATGTATAGACACGCAAGTTAGGGAGGTACAAATCATGTGTGATTTGTACCTCCCTAACTTGCGTATGCTAGAAAATATGTTATGTGGATAATGTAGCGATCACTTCTTCTTGAAAGGTATTGTCCGTAAGTGTTTTTGCTAGAAAATCCTCGATATTTTCATTGATCCAAGATGATTCTGACGTTGTAACATTATTCATAAATACACATAAAACATAGTGGTTATTTTCATCTGTAGGCGCGCCGTGTATCACGTGATTGTTTGTACGTGATGTGCTCGTTTTCCCATCACCAATATATGTCCAGTAGCCACTGGCCGTCATTCCTGTTAAAACTTCTTTATGCTCATCAAATTCTTTTTCATAATACAGCTTGTTCAGGATGTTAGCATATTCTTCAGTAGTTGACCGTGGTAATTTATGTGTGATGAGTTGTTTGATATCTTCATCCATGTTCATCTGTGCATGTTGTTCGATCAGACGACCGGCACTTCTGTGGGTTAACAATCCATGAATGATTCCACAGTATGCGTTAAAATCTTGCTGTGGCATTTCTTGTAGCTTTTGTTTGATTTTTCTTGTAGATAAAGATTCTTCTACATGCAAATAGGCAGGCAAAAGAGGCGCTGCCGTGAAATAAAAGAAATCCTCATGATGGTCTAGATGCAAATGAGCCAATTGTTGATTCAATTGATTAATATTTAGCAGATTGAGTAAAAATGCAGTGTTCGCATGGGATTGATGATAGAGCATCCCTTCGACAACATCATGTAACTGAACGTTATCCGAGTACATAGTCTTCCTTTTTTTCTGCCGACACTTTTCTACCCAAGCATGATGAGCACCTTGATCCACATGTGGAATATGATACAATTCTACATCAGCTAAAGAGACGCTTTTGTTTGGATCCACAAACCCCTTTGTCACTTGGTTAGCATATTCAATTGCAATTAAAATGGGAGTGATTGTAGCAACTGGCATCCATTGATTTTCTGAAGATGCAGCAATGACCTTGTTGTTGTTGGTCATATACAAAGATGCTTTATTCGAATGACGATGAATAAAGTGAAGGACATCCCATTCATTTTTGTTGCGGATATTCTTTTGTTGACGAGCAGTATGCAGCACGTATAAGGGGATAGCTATAACAAGAATGCCAACGCCAACCCAACCAATGGTCTGTATCAAAACAATTCTCCTATTCTTTGTACGACGTTATTCATCTCCATGGTACCATAAGACTTTCATCCTCATAAATGTATTTCTCATTAAAAAAAGGAATTTCATTTGTTTTCTTATGTAAAGAAGGGGCTGTGCCAGTCTTTGTATGTTGAATGGAAGATTTTAACAAAAATAACACGAGAGACGATTGTTTTTATATAGTTATTTGCTTATACTTAGTACAGAGCGAACAATCAAATATTGTATTTTGGTTTCTCTGTTCGAAGCAGGGAATTAATAAGGAATCAGGTGAAATACCTGAACGGTCCGGCCACTGTAAATGGAAGCGGTTTCCACATATGCCACTGGTGACTTTTTTACTGGGAAGGTGTGGGAAACTAAGTACCCATAAGTCAGGAGACTTGCCAAAATGTGAATGTGTAACAACCTTCCGGGAAAAAGGTATGCATATGAGGTGTTCATTATGTTAAATATGAATACAATCATACGTCGTCTTTATCTCGTATATGGGGTAAAGGCTTTTTTCGGTTAAAATACAACTGATTGGGGTGAAAAAAGAAAAGTGCAGTACGTTTTAAAATTTAAATGTAAAAGGAGCTAAGTCACACATGAGTAAAATTAAGTTTAAGCAATCTTTTATTTTATGTATTATCATTACATTCATTGTAGCCATGTTTCCAGGTGCAGTTGGAGCAGAGGAGAACAATGAAGAAATAGTAAGTGAAATTGTGGAAGAGGAAACAGATTCTGAGGCGTCAAATGA
>DATGUV010000215.1:0-4673 GCA_035301025.1 Bacillota bacterium
AAAACAAAAACAATGCCGATTATTATGCTCACTGCAAAAGACTCGGAAATTGATAAAGTACTTGGCTTAGAGCTAGGTGCAGATGACTACGTAACGAAGCCATTTAGCAACCGGGAATTAATTGCTCGTGTGAAGGCGAATTTACGTAGACAACAGGCACCAGTAGAGCCAGCGAAAACTGCAAAAGATATTCATATTGGGAATTTAACGATACACCCAGATGCATATGCAGTATCACGTGATGGGGAATCGATTGATTTAACCCATAGAGAATATGAGCTACTGCATTATTTAGCGCGCCATATCGGACAAGTAATGACAAGGGAAGATTTACTAGAAACGGTATGGGGATATGATTATTTCGGTGATGTACGTACAGTTGACGTAACGGTTAGACGTCTCAGAGAAAAAATCGAGGAGGACCCAAGTAATCCAAACTGGATCATCACACGTCGTGGGGTTGGATATTATTTGCGAAATCCTGAGCAGGAGTAATGTAGAATGAAAAAAGTAGGCTTTTTCCGTTCGATTCAGTTGAAGTTTATCGTCATTTACATTTTGTTATTACTTGTTGCTGTTCAAGTGATTGGTTCTTATTTTGCACGTGCATTAGAAGAAGACTTAACAGAAACATTTAAGGAATCGATTAATGACCGGGTAGACTTACTCACGTATAATTTGGAACAAGCATTTAATCGGGAGCGACCAGAGGATGGAAGCGAGCAATCATTAGAGTCGGATGTTCAGGAAATCATTAGTGATATTAATACAGATACATTTACAAACTTACTCGTCATTAATGGACAGAGTCGGGTTATTGGAACGAATGACTTCCAAAATTATGACATTGTAGGGAAGAAAATTGTTGAGGAAATTGTGCAAAATGCCCTCTTATTCGGTTCTCCTGAAGAAGATATTAAGTATGACTACAAAACTGAGAATCAAGTATTTGTGAAAGTAGAACCAATTACAGATGGGGAAGGAAATGTGTCTGGTGTTGTGTATATTGTTGCATCCTTAGAAGGGGTTCATAAACAGTTGCAAAACATTAATGACATCTTCTTACAAGGATCAATTTTAGCAATCACGGTATCTGCGTTAATTGGAGTTCTGGTTGCACGAACGATAACACGACCGATCATCGAGATGAGAAGACAGGCCCAAACGATGGCACGAGGAGACTTCTCGCAAAAAGTAAATGTGTATGGAACGGATGAAATTAGTCATCTAGCGGAAACGTTTAATGACTTAAATGATCGATTGAAACATTCCATCGCATCTACCGAGAAGGAACAGCGAAAATTATCATCTGTGTTGGCGAATATGACAGAAGGTGTTATTGCTACAGATATGGAAGGTAAAATCACTCTAATGAATGATGCGGCCGGTAAACTGCTGAATCAAAATCCAAATCTATTAATGGGTGATTTTTTACTAGATACTCTTGAGTTAAGTGAACGAATTGTACACATTTCAGAGTTGCAGGAAAGTGGCTCGATCATGATTGACTTAAGTGATGAAGAGACCATATTCCTTGTTCGAGCAGCATTTTCAACTATTTTTGATGAGTATGATCAAATCATTGGATTTATCACTGTATTAACGGATGTAACGGAACAAGAAAAAGTGGAAGAAGAGCGTAGGGAGTTTGTTTCCAATGTGTCTCATGAATTACGCACACCACTTACAACGATGCGCAGTTATATTGAAGCATTGGCAGACGGTGCATGGCAAGACGAAGAACTAGCTCCGAAGTTTTTAAAGGTGACGCAAAATGAAACGGAGCGCATGATTCGTTTAGTAAGTGATCTATTCCAATTATCAAGTATGGATCATAAAGAAGATACGTTGTACCGCAAACGAACAGAATTTATTTCCTTTTTCAACCGAGTGATTGATCGGTTTGAATTAAATATTACATCAGAAATTACATTAAAAAGAGAATTGCCAACAGGACCATATTTTGTCTGGTTGGATGAAGATAAAATGACGCAGATTTTAGATAATATTATCTCCAATGCGATTAAATATTCTCCAGAAGGCGGAACGATTATCTGTCGAGTAAGTATATATGATCGCAACCAACAGCAGATTTTAGTTGAGGTGGAAGATGAAGGGATTGGAATTCCGTTTGAAACAAAAGATAAAATATTTGACCGTTTTTACCGAGCCGACAAAGCTCGTACACGTCGTTTAGGCGGGTCCGGTTTAGGACTAGCTATTACTAAAGAGTTGGTGGAAGCACATTACGGTAAAATTTGGGTTGAAAGTATTGAAGGAAAAGGAACAACATTCCTGTTTACACTTCCGCTAATGAACCAGAAGCGGAGGAAACACATATGAGATTAGAAACGTTTAAAACGATCTTACTCATTGGATTAATTGGCCTTAGTTTAATTCTCACGTTTAGTTTATGGAGTTACCAAAATGAATATAACGGTCCTCATAATACAAACCCAGCATATATTCCTGAATCAGATGCTGGAGGAGAAGTAAAAACGAAGCGAGATGTAATTATACCAAGTAAAGCAATTTTTCATATGGATGGCCAACATTATGGATTCGATCACCCAAGTCGTTTAGTGAATTTTTATAAAGAGATTCAACATTGGACTCTTACGGAATTTGTGGCAAGAGAAGATAATGAATTTCACTTAGATACTCCGTATATTGAAATGAATTATCCAGAAGCGTTTCCGATTGAAATCATTAAAAGTCTTTTCTCACTTGCAGATGATATCGAGTTGCCTAGATGGAACTTTGATCAGATTCTATTCTCGTTAGAGGAAGAAAAAAGTGCTGTATCTCTTTACTTTTTATCTGTTGATGAGAGAAATTATATTCATTTTACCGTGTATGACCAATCAGCGTACTTGGCTGTTGAAGGATATTTGGATCAGAAAAAACATTTAGTCGAATATACAGAGTATAATACAGGGCATGATTCTTTTTATATACCTGTTCGTCCACCAAAATTACGCAATCAAACACTAACAGTAGATATCGTTGAAACGAACGTTTTTGTCGATGCATTATTTAAAAACCCATCCGTTGTTGTTACACCGAATATAGGCGAATCCTATTTTATTGATGGTCAGCGTGATATGCGTGTAGTTGATAACGGATTGCGCTTAGAATTTACGAATCCACTGCAAAATACTAGTGAACGTATGAGTTCTATAGAGATCATTGAACAAAGTTTAGCGGATATTAATGACCATAAAGGATGGACATCTGACTTTTATGTTGAGGGTATTGAAAAATCAGTGAACCGAATTGTGTATCAAATGTATTATGAAGATTATCCGGTTTTTCAAGATCATGCAGCAGCAACAACCATTGAACAACAATGGAGGAATCAGCAATTGTATAAATACAACCGTCCTCTTTTCCATATCGTAAGTCCTCTTGGTGGGGATGAGAAAGAACTAGAATCTGGAAATGACGTCATTTATTTTCTTGAACAAATGGATAAATACCATATGGAAAAGGTAAAAGATGTGAAAGTGGGCTATTATGTTACTGAAATTGATGGAAAGCAGTACAGTATCACCTTGGAGCCAGCATGGTTTGTCCTTTATAATGGTTCATGGCAACGGCTTAAGTTTGATGATTTAAATGCATATGACGAGGGAGGGATGTAGGATATGCAATGGAACCGAATTAAGAATGTGTTTATCCTCGTCTTTCTTTTATTAAATATATACCTGTTTTATCAGTATAATGAAAAACTCAAACAATCAGATGTTCCGTTATTAGAACCCCATGAATCTACGATCGAACATCAATTGGAACTTGAGGATATTAATATCGTTGATTTGCCTGATGATGATCTAAAAGAAACGTATATTTCAGTGAATCAACGAACATTTACGAAAGAAGAGTTTAAGGAAATTAGTGATGTTGATGGACAACAAATGATGTTGATCAATCGATCTTTCATCGTTTCTCTTTTTGAAAAATCTCATCCTATTCATAGTAGTGATACGAATGAGGATTTTGAAAAATTGTTAGAAGATGAAATTCCTTTTGCAGAAGAATATGAGTACTGGAGTTGGAACAAAGAAGCAAATGTACTTATTTTCTTTCAAAACAAGAAGGAACGGTCTGTATATTTTAACCAAAATGGGGTTGTTCTTGTATACTTGAATAATAAGGATGAGGCTGTATTCTATACGCAAACCATGCTTGGGGAAACAGAACAACGTCAAGAAGAAAAGTCTCTCATTGAACCGATAAAAGCAGTTGAAATTTTATATGAGACAAATGAATTAAATTCAGGAGATGACATTACCAATGTAAATATTGGATTTCATACCCGTGTTCCACTGGACGGGGAGCAAGTTTTTGTTCCTACATGGAAGGTCGTTGTCAATGAGGAGCGAGATTACTTTGTAAATGCGATTGAAGGATTTGTGTTTGCAGGAGATGAGCTAGAGTTCCTACGAGATGCTATTGGATTATATATTGAACGTCTTGAGGGAGTGGAAGAGGATAAACAAGTGATGAAAGAATTTATCCTTGAACAACTGAATGAAAAGTTGGATATGATAACTGGGGGAGAGTAAGTGTATGTCTTTGAAATTTAGTGTGCTTGCATCCGGAAGTACTGGAAATGCATTTTATATACAATCAAAAGAGCACCGATTTCTCGTAGATGCTGGATTAAGTGG
>DATGUV010000216.1:0-14102 GCA_035301025.1 Bacillota bacterium
ATGTGTCTACATCTGTTCCTGGTTTTGCTCCGGAACCATTACATGTTTCACACGTTTCTTCACTTGGAATTTTAATTTCAGTTTCTTTTCCAAATACCGCTTCTTCAAAATCTAACGTCATTGTATATTGAAGATCATATCCTTGTGTAGGTGCGTTTGGATCTTGAGATCTACCACCACCTCCACCAAATCCTTGGCTTTGCGGACCTGCATGACCAAATTGATCATATTGTGCACGTTTTTGTTCGTCACTTAACACTTCATACGCTTCTTTTGCTTCGATGAATTTTTCTTGAGCCCCATCTTCTTTGTTCACGTCAGGGTGATATTTCCGTGCTAATTGACGATATGCTTTTCGTATATCTTGTTTAGAAGCCCCTTTGTCGACCCCTAATACTTCGTAATAATCACGCTTACTCAATTTCAATCACTCTCCTGGAACATCTACTTACACATAGATTTTATGTTAACGTAAATACAAATTTCAATCAAACAAATAACGTCTTCTGAAGAGAACGCACTCGTAAAAAAGTCAAAGCCAAGATACACCTGACTTTGACTTTTGATTGAAAGCTTTGTTTTTATTTCTCTTCTTTATCGTTCTCTTCTTCATCTACTTCTTGGTAGTCTGCATCAACTACATCGTCACCTTGCTCACCTTCTGCACCTTGGCTTGCTTCAGCTTCGTGTTGCATTTGTTCATATAGTTTCACAGATAGTTGTTGAACTTGTTCTTCTAAAGATTCTTTTTTCGCTTTAATATCTTCTAAATCATCAGCTTCAATTGCTTTTTGAAGAGCTTCTTTTGCATCTTCTGCTTGTTTCTTCTCATCTTCAGAAACTTTATCTTCTAAATCTTTCAAAGTTTTATCTGTTGTAAAGATTAACTGATCAGCTTCATTACGTAAATCAACTTCTTCTCTACGTTTCTTATCTGCTTCAGCATTTTCTTCAGCATCTTTAATCATTTGCTCGATTTCTTCTTCAGATAAACCTGATGAAGATTTAATGGTAATCGATTGTTCTTTATCTGTTCCCATATCTTTCGCACGTACGTTTACAATTCCGTTCGCATCAATATCGAATGAAACTTCGATTTGTGGAACCCCTCTTGGTGCAGGTGGAATATCTGCTAATTGGAAACGACCTAGTGTCTTGTTATCAGCTGCCATCTCGCGTTCTCCTTGTAATACATGAATATCTACTGCTGTTTGATTATCTGCAGCTGTAGAGAACACTTGTGATGTACTTGTAGGAATTGTTGTGTTTCTTTCGATGAGTTGAGTCAACACTCCACCCATTGTTTCAATTCCAAGGGATAATGGAGTTACATCAAGTAAAAGAACATCTTTTACATCACCTTGTAACACTCCACCTTGAATCGCTGCGCCAAGTGCTACAACTTCATCTGGATTCACACCACGTGAAGGTTCTTTTCCAGTCAGACGTTTAATTGCTTCTTGAACAGCAGGAATACGAGTTGATCCACCAACAAGTAAAATCTTATCAATTTCGTTTGCTGATAAGTCAGCATCTTGTAAAGCTTTACGTGTAGGAACCATCGTTTTTTCAACGAGGTCTGAAGATAACTCTTCGAACTTCGCACGAGTTAAATTCATTTCTAAGTGAAGTGGTCCTGCATCTCCAGCTGTAATAAACGGTAATGAAATTTGTGTTTGAGACACACCTGATAAATCTTTCTTCGCTTTTTCAGCTGCATCTTTCAAACGCTGTGTAGCCATTTTATCTTGTGATAAGTCAATTCCATTTTCTTTTCTAAATTCTTGTACCATGTAATCAATAATAACCTCGTCAAAATCATCTCCACCAAGTTGGTTATCTCCTGCAGTAGAGATTACTTCAAATGTTCCTCCACCAATATCTAGGATGGATACGTCGAATGTACCTCCACCTAAGTCATACACAAGAATTGTTTGATCTTCTTCACCTTTGTCCATACCATAGGCAAGTGCAGCAGCAGTTGGTTCGTTAATAATACGCTCCACTTCTAGTCCTGCAATTTCACCAGCATCTTTTGTCGCTTGACGTTGTGAGTCATTGAAATATGCAGGTGTTGTAATTACTGCTTTTGTTATTTCCTCGCCAATGTAGTCTTCAGCGTAAGATTTAATATGTTGTAAAATCATTGCCGAAACTTCCTGTGGTGTATATTCTTTTCCTTCGATTTCTACTTTATAATCTGATCCAATATGACGTTTAATCGATTGGATTGTGTTCGGATTCGTAATAGCTTGTCTTTTCGCAACTTCTCCTACTTGACGTTCTCCATCTTTAAAAGCAATTACTGACGGTGTAGTTCTATTTCCCTCAGGGTTAGGGATAACGACAGCTTCCCCACCTTCAATAACTGACACACATGAATTTGTTGTTCCTAAGTCAATTCCGATAATTTTACTCATTGTTTAGTTCCTCCTTGGCACCATTTCCTATTTATTCACTTTAACCATTGCTGGTCGAATAACGCGATCATTAAGGATGTATCCTTTTTGTAATTCTTCTACCACTTCATCTTTATCTTTACCTTCTTCTTCCACTTGCATAACAGCATGGTGTAAATTTGGATCAAACGTAGCACCAACTGTTTCAACTTCCTTTACTCCTTGGGAAGTGAAGGCTTCTTTAAATTGATTGTAAACCATAGTTATTCCTTGAATAAGACCTTTAGTCTCTTCGGTTTCTTCTACTTGCAAAGCTCTCTCAAAATTATCAAGCACTGGCAATAACTCCGTTGCTAAATCCTGTGCCTTATATTTTCGTTCTGCTATACGTTCTTTTTGCGTTCGTTTTTTAAAGTTATCATATTCGGCTTGTAAACGAAGCATATGATTGTAATACTCATCTTTTTCTTCAATAGCTTTTTTTAGTTCTTCAGATTCTTCAGATGTATCTTCAGACTCATCAATGATTTCTGGTTCAATGACTTCAACTGTCTCTTCATCTTCAGTTGATTGCTCATCAACATGATCCGTTTCACTTGCTTTTGTTTCTTCCTGCATCGTGCGCACCTCCTAATTCAAACTACCCTGCTAGACTATACCATGAATGGGTTTTGAAATAAACCATTTACTGGCAATCATTGTAACTATAGTTTCAATCCTTATGAATACTTGTTATGAAACATATATAATGCATCTGTAATTTCTTCAGATAATGCTTGTAGCAATGGAATGACCTTTTGATATTCCATACGTGTTGGCCCTAATAAACCAATTGTTCCTAAGTCATCATGACCAAATGAATATGTTGCAGTAATCAAACTAAAATCTTTTATTGCTTCCATTTTGTTTTCATTTCCAATAGTAACCTTAATTCCTTCTTTTTCAGATGTCAATAGACGAATGATTTCTTGTTCGTTTTCCATCATCGAATAAAATGAATATAATTTTTTCACATCGTGGAACTCTGGCTGTCTTAACACATTTTTTTTGCCACCAATATATAACTTAGATGGTTGATCATAGAGTAACACTTCTTTTAAATAATAAAATGAAGCGTCGACATCTCGAATGTGTTGTTGAAGCAACAGTAGAAATTCATTATCTAACTTCGTAGACAATTGAACCATTGGCACTCCTGCGAGACGATCATTTAATATGTTTACAAGTTTTTCTAAATCAGAAATATTGTACGCTTCTGGTATCGTAAATGAGCGATGTTCTACATGGCCAGTGTTCGTAACGAGGATAGCGACTGCACTATGTTTGGATAACGGTACAATTTGCAATTGCTTTAATTTCGTTTCAAACATTTGCGGACCTAAAATAATCGATGTATAACTGGTCAACTCAGATAATACTTCAGCAGACATTTGAACAATCTGCTCAAATTCAACAATACCGTCTTGAAGTAAATGTCTGATGACATCCACTTCATCGTTTTGGATGATAGATGGTTGAATGACATGATCCACATAATAACGATACCCTTTCTCTGAAGGGATACGTCCTGATGAAGAATGTGTCTTTTCTAAAACACCGATCTCCTCTAATTCAGCCATAATGTTACGAATAGTAGCTGAACTTACTTTTATATTTTCTTTTTCAGAAATTGCGCGTGACCCAACTGGTTGGGCAGACGCTATGAAATCATCAATAATCGCTCTAAAAACTACTAATTGTCGATCGGTTAACATGATGATCACTCCTTGTTAGCACTCTAACCTCCTGAGTGCTAATATTAAATTATCAAACCTTGTTTTCTTTGTCAATCAAATTGATCAAAATTGGTTAATAAAAGATTAAATGACTTCTTTCATTCAATAAGTCAGATAAAAACGAGTACTGCATAGTGGAATTTATATTCCTTTTATGCAATACCCGTTCAATGAAATGTTTATCTTCTTTCTATCTGTGCGTTAATGAATTAGTCGTCTCCTAATTTTAATACAGCCATGAACGCTTCCTGAGGAATTTCAACAGAACCGACCATCTTCATACGTTTTTTACCTTCTTTTTGCTTTTCAAGTAGCTTTCTTTTTCGTGTAACGTCCCCACCATATAACTTAGCGGTAACATCTTTTCGGACAGCTTTAATATTTGACCTAGAAACAATTTTATTTCCGATTGCTGCTTGAATTGGGACTTCAAATTGCTGTCTTGGAATCAAATCTTTCAGTTTTTCAACGATTTGCTTTCCCCGTTCATGAGCAAAATCTCTATGCACAATTAGTGAAAGTGCGTCAATCGGTTCACCGTGTAGTAAAATATCCATTTTCACTAAATCTGATGGTAAATTACCAATAAACTCGTAATCTAAAGATGCATATCCTTTTGTTTGAGATTTTAACTGATCAAAAAAGTCATAGACAATTTCTGATAACGGAATATCATAAATCACATTCACGCGTATATCATCTAAATATTGCATATCCTTAAACTGACCACGTTTGCGTTGACATAATTCCATCACTGCTCCAACAAAATCATTTGGAACCATTATTTTTGCCTCTACGAAAGGTTCTCGTATTTCCTCGATAACTTCTCTATCTGGCATAAAGGATGGGTTATCAATATGCAGTACTGTGTGATCTGTTTTTTCTACTTCATATATTACACTTGGGGCCGTCGTAATTAAATCAATATTGAATTCACGCTCAATCCGTTCTTGAATAATCTCCATATGTAACAATCCTAAAAACCCGCTTCTAAAACCAAAGCCAAGTGCTTGGGATGTTTCAGGTTCATATTGAAGCGCAGAATCATTTAACTCCAGTCGCTCCAGGGCTTCTCTTAAATCATTGTAATTATCAGAGTCAACTGGATATAATCCACAGAAAACCATTGGGTTCATTTTACGATACCCTTCTAACGGTTCTTCCGCTGGGTTATTCGTTAATGTAACAGTATCTCCGACGCGTGTGTCACTTACATCTTTCATAGAAGCTGTTAAATATCCAACATCTCCTACATTCAAAATGTCTTTCTTCACGTCCGCTGGGGTGAATACGCCAAGTTCGTTTACTTCGTATTCTTTACCAGTAGCCATCATTGTAATATGATCTCCGACTCGTAATGAGCCTTCTTTCATACAAATATACGCAACGACACCTCTATAGGAATCATATAATGAATCAAATACGAGTGCTTTTAATGGAGCATTATCGTTTCCTGCTGGAGGTGGAACACGTTCTACAATACGCTCCAAAATATCTTCAATCCCTATATTTGCTTTGGCTGAAGCTAAGATTACATCATCAGGATCGATTCCGATTACGTCTACTAACTCTTGGGTAACTCTTTCCGGATCAGCATTTGGTAAGTCTATCTTATTAATAACCGGAATGATTTCTAGATCATTATCCAACGCTAAATAAACGTTTGCTAATGTTTGAGCTTCAATTCCTTGTGCCGCATCTACAACTAAAATAGCCCCTTCACAAGCTGCTAAACTACGAGATACTTCATATGTGAAATCTACATGTCCAGGAGTATCAATCAAATGGAATGTATAATCTTCTCCTGCCTTGCTCTTATACTCAAGCTGTACAGCATTTAATTTAATTGTAATTCCACGTTCCCTCTCTAAATCCATTCCATCTAAAAATTGTTCTTTCATTTCTCGTTCGGTTAATGCTTTTGTATTTTCTAAGATTCGATCTGCTAATGTTGATTTTCCGTGGTCAATATGAGCGATGATCGAAAAATTCCGCACGTTTCGTTGATTTTTTGCCATCCGTTCGTCCACTCCTACTCATCTAGTTCCTTTAACTCTTTCATGTTATGTGTATCTCTATTATACCAACAGGGCCTCATAGATTCAATTTTGAGTGCATTCAATACCTGATTCATACACTTGCTTTCTTGATTCTCTTAAAAAAATGGAAGTGGCGGTATTGACTCGCCGTTAATACATGATGAAATCCATCTAATGTATACTACCATAGATTAGGCAATACTAAAAAAAATCGAAGCAATCTCGTACATGATCATTACAATAAAGTCATAAATACCTGTAATAGTTCCCTCTAAAATTGAAGCTGCTTTCTGGGTAAGGTTCATATGTGACGTGTCATCTACAGGTGGTGTTTCATTTTCACTTATGTTACTTGGGATGGATATTTCCTCCACAATTTCGATGGGAGAGGAATCTTCTTCTCCTTGCTGGTTCCCGCCAAAAACCATTCCAGCTAAAAAAATTGAGATACTTATAAACAATAGTAATAAAACTCTCACAACGATTTCTCCCCTCTTATTCTTCTGCTGACACTTTTTCCGCTTCCCAATAATACTCACTAAATATTTCAGCAAATTTATCAGACGTACGATAAAGTTCTTCTAGTGTATTTTCATATCCTCCAAATTCTATCAATAACGCGTTGTCGAGTACGTCCTGATTAAAGACACCGTTTGTTCCTGATCCTTTTTTCGTTAATACTCCCCGACTCAATCCTGGATACTTTTCTTCAATTAAATAGTGTAATTCTGTCGCAAGTTCTAAATTTTTTTCAAACGTAGGGAATTCTGCTCCGACAACGAACAATAATTTTCCGTGTGGTACACCATCTATTTCTTTTGTCGTTTTATCACGTGGAAGACTATCTCTATGAAAATCCAATACATATTGAATGTCTTTATTTGACGCTAACGCTTCTTCTACAACCGGTCGTGAAGCTTGGTAGGATTGACTATATGTCCAACCTTTTTCATTTAATAGATGCATAATATCTGTGTCATCTATTTCCGAGCCAATTCCTTGTGTACTTATTCTTTGGGCGAATCTCTCACTAACTTTTCCAATGTTTACTTCATTATGAAAGGCTTTATCTGGGTCTGTTACGTCAGGTAGATGAGGTAGGAATGATTCACGGTTATGAGAGTTGTATAAAAAAACAACTTCCTTGCCTTCAGTCATTGATGGGTCTATTATTTCTTCTTCCAGTGACTCTTCCATGACCGCATTTCTTTCTTCTAGTACATGTTTTAAAGGTGGAGAGGATTCAACAGACAAATTTGTATAGTCCGTTCCTTCACCAGCTACAATAATTGCATTGCCAAAGGTATTGAATCCTGGTAACTCTCCACCTAAAAATGTACGAGGGTCATCAATCTTAATGCTTGTAGCCACTTGCAAAAACATTTCTGAAGTTCTTGGTATTTCATATTCTCCTTCTTCCAAGTGTTGACGAAACACCCGATTTTCCATTCCTAATACATGTAGAAATGTAGAGCGATCAATCTCATTTGTCCATCTTGTAAGGATATCTAATGAAATACGATAAGCGGGTTTCACGGATGTAAGCAATCCAACAAGGATAAACAATAATATAATACTTACAACAAATATTCCCCCTTTTCGGGAGGCACCTACTGCTTTTTTCCATGCTTTGATGCGTTGTACCATTCTCTCATCTCCTCTCACGTGTCTATGTTTTACTCTATGACAGGTAGATAAGAGATAGACCAACATATTAAAATTCTATCTAGAATACGTAGAAGCGTTCTCAATCGGAACCGCTTCATGCAATGCTGCATTCAGTCCTTGAGCAATTAATAAAGACATATCATTCATATATTGATCAACTTCCTTTGGTGTAACAATGAAGTTTTTCCCACTTGAAGTCAACGCTTCTTCCACAAACATACGTTTTTCTTCCTCAGATAACGTACCAACCATACCTAAAATTGCCTCTCGTTCTTTCTCCGTTGGTAAATCCGATGCATCAAGCTTCTTCATTCCAAAAGACATACTTGCTGGAACTAAACGATTTGACGCATCATCTTTTTCTTTCCACTTTCGACCGAAATATTTTAATAAAAGATCAATTGTATCTGTTGTAATTGTCACTGCATCTACAACAGTAGGAACACCTATTGCTATGACTGGAATCCCTAACGTTTCTTTACTCAATTCCTTTCTTTTGTTCCCTACACCAGAACCTGGATGTATTCCAGTATCAGTAATTTGGATGGTTTCATTCACTCGCTCAACTGACCGCGAAGCCAAGGCATCTACAGCAATAATAAAATCTGGCTGAAACGTTTGAATGACCCCCTGAATCATATCGCTTGTTTCCATTCCAGTTGTCCCCATAACACCTGGTGAAATGGCTCCGACTGGTCGATACCCTTCAGATACATCTTCATGCTCTAACATAAACAAATGATTCGTAACTAAAATATGCTCAATTGTCATTGGTCCAAGTGCATCTGGTGTCACATTATAGTTTCCTAGTCCAACGATTAATCCAACGTCATCGCTTGTTACATTATTTGTTTGTAGCAACCTTTTTAGCTCCTGAGACAAGACTGTGGATGCTTCTATTTGACGTGTAGCATCTTGCTCTTTTACACTCTCTGTATGTAAAGTAATATATGTCCCAGCTTTTTTACCAACTGCTTTCTCGGCACTTCCATCAATGGATACGTGGACAACTGTAACACCTAATTCCTCTTTTTCTTTTGTTCGAATCCCTTTAATAGATGATTCTTTTTCTTCCTCCAAAACATACATATCTTTTGCTTCTATCGCTAAGTCTGTTCGGATATACGTATTTTTAGATGTGCTCATGAATTATTCTTCCCTTCTCTAAAATTCTTAATATGTATATCGTGCTCATCCTGCATAAAATTCATGTATATTTACATAAAACAATTGTATTTTAAACAAGCTTTTGATAAAATAGCTATTGTTCCCTAACTAAAGGGATGTTTTTAAACATAGGAGGTGGCATAATGGCAAATCTCAAATCTGCTATTAAGCGTGTAGATACGAATCATAAAAAGAGAGCACAAAATCAACATGTAAAATCAACAATGCGCTCTTCCATTAAAAACGTAGAATCTTTAATTGAAGCAAATGATCTTGAAGGTGCTAAAAAAGCTTTCCAAGATGTTTCTCAAAAAATAGACAAAACGGTTCAACGTGGAATTATCCATAAGAACAATGGAAATCGTCAAAAATCAAGACTAGCTTCAAAAATCAAACAGCTAGGTGCATAATTTCCACCATAAAAACGATCCCCTTCTTCAAGGGAATCGTTTTTTATTTGCATAAAGTAAAATTTCATTCAGTGGCGGATATTGACTTGCCGTTCATGCGCGATAATGTTAACAATGCTAGCTCAAGTGCTAATTCTTTTTCAACCGTTCCTCTCTTAATTTGTGCATCTGTTTCAGCTAGAATCTGAATTGCCTCGCGCAAATATGAATATGAAAATCTCCTCTCTCGTTTATAAGCAATTTGAATAACAAAAGGATGGGCTTTCATCTTTTTTTGAATTGCTTGTTGGTGATAACCTTTATCCTTCAATATCTTCACTTGTAAAATCGTTCGAAATTGGAAACTTAACAAAGCAATAATTGCAATCGGTTCTTCTTTTGCTTGCATTAACTGTTGATAAATCATGAAGGTTTCTTTAACGTTCTTCTCGATTACTGCATCTACTAACCGTAATGATGAACTAGTCGTTGACGCTGATACAAGGCTTTCAGCAATTTCCCTCGTTATTGTACCACCATCACCTACATACAGTGCTAGTTTTTGCAATTCATTTTGCAACTGATACAGTTGAACCGTTTCTTCCCGTTCAAAAACCTCATAAGCAGCTGGGTCAATATGTACATGTAAATCTGTAGCTACTTGTTTGACCCATTTTCTTAATTCATTAGCCCGAATAGATGTACATGGAATGACCGTTGCTTGTTTTTTTAAATTCTTCGTTATTTTTTTACGATTATCTAACGTATCGCTCTTCGTTGTTAAAACAATTACACTATAATCCACAGGCTGGGATAAATATTGCACTAAACGATCTACATCATGATCAACTGCAGAGGCAGGTTGTCTTTGTGCCGTTAAAAACGTGGCATTTGTCGCGATAATCAATTTTTTCGAACTAAACATTGGGTATGTTTCAGCATCAGTAATAATATCTTCAATAGGTGTTTCTTCTAAATCATATGTAGAAATTGCATCTCGTTCGTCTTCTAGTACATATTTCCGAAGTTGCTGTTGAATATTTTGCATAAAATAGGATTCTGAACCATATAATACATATAATGGGGCAATTGTATGATTAGATATTTTTTTCATTGCATCAAAATATGACATTCCTTCACCCCTCGTCTTTTCGTATGCTCATCTTATGATGAATCCGGATTTAAGGCAAGTAAAAAAGAAGGGAACAAATCATATGCTGTTCCCTTCAGATCTATATAAACATTTAAAGGGTCAACCCTAGGCCACTGACCTTTAAACGATACACATATATTGACCATTTTTCATAAAAACTATGTTTGTAAACTGTTGGGAAATGCGTATTTAATCGGATAATCCACGATTTTTATATTCACAGTAGATTTATTTTAAGAAATAGCTTATAATGGATGTGAAATAGGAGGGGTAGACATGAACAAATTTGAAGAAAATCCACAATCAAAAAATAATGACGTCGTTGATTCCATTAAAGGGTTCACTTTTTCCTTTGTATTTTTTGTTTTAATTTTCACTATTGGTACAATTATTAGCGTGGTTAACCTATAATTTTGATTCAACCAACCATCATACATAGATGTTTGAGACTGGAGAAGCATCCAGTCTCTTTTTCTTTGGCTTTTTTCTATATTCATCCGTCTTCATGGTATAGTATGCAAAAAAGGGCTAAAAGTTCCTCTATCATCTGTGAATTTATATTCAATCGCTCCATCTTGATCGGTTCTAAAAATGGTCCCGTCTGTTTCAGAGAATACATCAATCACTTCATCACTTGGATGACCATGACTATTGTTCATCCCAACAGGAATCAAATATACTTTCGGTGAATAATGTTGAATGACTTCTTCAGAAGAGGATGTATCACTGCCATGATGCGCAACTTTCCATATATCAATTGGATGGTTTGAAAATTTTTGTTTGATAAACAACTCTTGTCTTCTATAAATATCGCCAGTAAAGAGCCAGTTCATCCCACCTAACTCCGTCATAAGTGCTAATGAATTTTCATTAGTATCTTGATAGTCTTCTACCGGACTTACAACGACAAAATGCTGATCCTTCAGTGTAATTTCATCAAAAGCTTGCAACCTGTGGACTTCTACGTCATGTTCCAAAATCAATTGGCTTTCCTCATCATTCATTTCATAATAATGACTAACCACATAATGATCCACACCAAAATCCTCTATCATAAAAGGTGCACTACCATTATGATCAAGATGTTCATGACTAATAATAAGAGCATCTATTTTTTGAATACCTCTGGAATATAAATACGGTTTAATAATATGTGTAAACTCTTTCTCAGAGATTTTTTGATCGACAAAAGAAAATGTTGCGCCAGCATCAATCATGAATACTCCCTTTCGATAAGGTAACTCAATGATAATGGCATCCCCCTGACCAATATCTAACATGGTTACTCTCCCTTCTTTTGACACGAACGGCAACACTTGCATGACAAACAATGTACATACAAGTAAAACAGCTGCAAAAAAAGATCGATTGAAGAGCTTCCTTTCCAAACAGATCATCATCATAAATAAAAACACATAATAAATGATGGTCAATATAAGCGGAGGAGATCCAACAACCATCCTCGGAAAACCAATATGATCCATATAAAAAATAAGATCAATCACTCTCGTATGCACAGCCATAAATAGTCCATCAAATACCTGCACAATACTAGGAATGAAAGGAAACAAAAATATATACACAAACAAAAATGGAATAATAACTATTGAAAAATAAGAGACAACGAAAATATTTAATAAGATAGATAATGGTTGAAACACATGAAATGCTTGTAATTGCAGAGGTAATATTGAAATTTGGGCAATCAAGCTTATTTGGGCCACATTCCAAAAAGGAGAAGATGTTTGTAACAGCCATTTTCTCGAGAGTAATAATGCAATTGTTGTCAAAAATGAAAATTGAAAACCTATATGATATACGATATACGGATCCCAAGAAATTAATAGAATAAAAATAATACTTAATCCATCTATTGAAGATACTTTTTTCACCCATATGTTTAATAACAAAAATAAAAACACCATAAATCCCGCTCGTAACACTGAGGGTTGAGCACCTGCTAAAATGATATATACAGGAATAAATCCTAATAAGATATAAGAAGATGTTTCCTTTGTCACCCACCCTGTTTTTACAAGAACGGCATATATTAATCCAACAATTAATCCAACATGTAAACCCGAAATAGCTAAAATATGGGACAATCCCCATCCTTGAAACACTTCAATCACAGCTGGGTCCATCCCTGATGTGTCTCCAAAAATTAATGCTCGAGACCAACTTCCGAGGAACGGATCCATATTATCTTTTATAAAAGTGATGATTTTGTCTCTAATTTGATGGATATAATGGAGGAATGAATGACCAGAACAAGTGACGTCAGAAGAGTTTTTAATTATGAGTTGATAAGAAATGCCTTGGGACTGAAGATAATTATTAAAATCAAATTGACCTGGATTACGAGCAGTTTCAACTGTTGTCACTTCACCTGCTATCGTACATGTTGCACCATAAGGGAGATCAATAGGTGCTTCTTGAAAGGGTTCATCTAAGAAAAGGGTAAGTAAAATATTCTTCTGTGAGCGTTCTTCTCGAAAGACGGATTCAACTACACGTTCTTTTTGATTCAGTTCTTGAACAATTTTTCCCGTAACATGTTCTCTCTCGTCAAAATAAAGGGTAGAAGGAGCTTCTGTTAAAGAAGGAATATACATGTAGGAAACGAAGAGGGCTATCGTGGCAAATGCACCATGTAATTGTTTAATTCGCTCCGTTTGAAATAACCATATTAACCATATGATAAAAGCAATCATTAGAGCATACGTTGACAACATACGTGTACATATAGATACACATATAGCAAGAGCAACTATATGCCATTTTCCACTCAATTGATCACCTACTTTAACCTATTTCTAAAACAAACAGATCCCTTCAATAATAGGCGCTACACATTTTTACGACAACTACATTCGGTTTGTATATCGTGCGAATGTGTAGCTTGTTTGTTTTTACGTAAAGCATATTAATTTCCAAGGGATTTCAAACGTTCTTCAAATTCATGATAAAGAGCTTCATCTATAGAGGATTGTTTGAATGCATGCAGCAAATCATTCATAAGTTCATTTTTCTCATCGATATTTGTATCAATTTTGATTCCTGTTAATGGGATTTTTTCGACATGAACTCCTGCTTCCTTGAACAGTTCAACAGCATATGGATGATTTCGGTAATCTTCTGCGTAATAAACACCTTTAATTCCTGCTTGGATAATTTGTTTACAGCATTGCAAGCAAGGAAAATGGGTTACATAAATATCCGCACCATCCGTCCGTGCCCCAAACTTCGCACATTGTAACAATGCATTTGCTTCAGCATGTACTGTACGCACACAGTGCCCATCAATCACGTAGCACCCTTCATCAATACAATGTACACTTCCTGAAACACTTCCATTATATCCGCCAGCAATAATACGCTTGTCCAAAACAATTGTTGCACCAACCATTAATCTCTTGCAAGTACTTCTTAACGCTAATAAATGGCTTTGTGCCATAAAGTATTGATGCCAAGAAACTCTTTTCATTTTCCTCTCGCCTCCTATGGTACTT
>DATGUV010000217.1:0-5540 GCA_035301025.1 Bacillota bacterium
CACTAATCAATTCGATAAAATTGCAACGGAATTAGGATGTAGCGTTATCTACTGTCACCATCATAGTAAAGGTGGACAAGGTAACAAGAAATCAATGGACCGCGCTAGTGGTTCGGGAGTATTCGCAAGAGATCCCGATGCTTTAATAGATTTAGTGGAATTAGAACTTACAGATACATTAATCAATCAAGAGAAAGACAAAGCAGCATGTAAAGTGTATGCAAAATATATTGAAAATAACAATTATGATTATTTCGATGAACATGTAGGAGATGATGACCTGTTAAGTGTAAAACAAATGACAGAACACGCCAACAGAGCTATACCTACATTGTTAAAGGTAGTAGAAAATGAAGTGCAGCAAGAACAAAAGAAAGTTAGCTTTAAATCAGCATGGAGAGTGGAAGGAACGTTAAGAGAGTATCCTAAATTTGATCCAGTGAATATGTGGTTCAAGTATCCAGTACACGTATTAGATGATACAGGAGTGTTGAAAGATGTGGAGCCAGAAGGGGAAACACCACCATGGCAAAAGGACAAAAAAGGGAAGAAAAAGACAGCTAAAGAACGCCGTGAAGAACAAAATATCGCATTAGAAACTGCATATGAAGCATGTTCAATTGATGAAGTTGTAACGTTAGAAAATCTAGCGGAATACATGGGAGTAACTGACAGAACGGTACGAAATAGGTTACAAAAACACAAAGGTTTTGAAATAGAAAACGGAGAGGTAATTCGTATAAAAGACAAAAAATGAAAGTGAAAATGAAACTAAAATACTTTCATTTCAATATTGAAAGTGAAACAACGTTATTTCAATTTCATTTTTCATTATTTAGTGAAAATGAAGATACGTACTTTCAATTTCAATTTTCATTTTGAATCGTGAAAATGAAAGACCGTTCTTTCAATTTCAGAGTGAAATGAAAACCTATATATATAAATATATAAATTTCATTTCACTCACGTTCAAGTCATGAGAAAAAAGTGGTGGGCTTCAGCTATGCCCGCCACACCATTTTCTCTTTTCATGACGAAAGTATTTTTTCAAAATCATAATTTAAAAGTAGGTGAAAGAAATGAGTAAATTTAAAAGAAGCTAAAAATTATTACCAGGAAGATATATGCCACCACTTTATCATAAAATCCCAGGGCAAGAATATGACGTAAGAAAAAGTGAAGCTGTAAAGTGGTTAATTAAAAATCCATCTATTCTAGAATATATTTGGGATAAATTCAAAAATTCCAATGATGTTTTTTATGATCCATCTACTGGTAAATGGCAGGGAGTAGATTTTGATAATGAATGATTGGGATTGTTTCACATGAGATACAGAAAAAGAATTTGGACGTTGTTGTATAAAAAAGACGTTTGGAGATATGAACCGTTACGTAAAAAGGAAATTGCAGGATATGTAAAAAACGGATGGAAGGTGATTAAGTGATTGAACAACTCTTTGCAGTTAGAGATATATACGTTAATGCACCTAAAAAATATGAATTGCTTAAAGAAGCATATGAGAGTAAAAATCAAGAAACACAGGACATTATGCATGTGCTTGAGTTAGGGAGCCTTAATGCAGTGCAATTAACTAAGATGTCGAAAGAGCTGCAGACGGTAAGGCAAGAACGAAGAAAGATTAAAGATGAACTAGAAGTGTTGGAGGAAATTGTTAGGTTCGTGAAAAGAAAACCAACAGAACACGAAATTAATACTTTGATTGGGAATGTGCGAAAGATTGAAGAAAAGAAAGGTCGTAGATATTACACCATGAGAATTCGAAAAGATTTACAGGAATTTATTAAGTGAGGTGTTGATTGATGAGTAAAGAACGGTTGGAAGAGATGAAAGAATTATTAAACGAATATTGCGAGAACATAGACGACTCATTTGCATCAGCAGATATTGCGATGGAGATAGTTGATAGAATGTTCTATTTCGTAAAACGAGTGCAGGAGTTGGAGCAAGATGTAAGAGAATGGGAAATCGTTAACGAGAAATGGGAGCAAATAAACACTCAAATACTAGGACAAAACAAACGCTATCGTGAAGTGATTGAAGAAACGCTACAAGCAATGGGTATGGTAGACCGACAAAAGTATGAAAAAAAACTAGAACGAGCATTGGAGGGTGAGGAATGAACATGTCAACAGTATGTGAGTGTGGGGAATTAGTCGAATTTGACGATATGAAGCCAATTCGTAATCAACTTTATTGTGAAGATTGCCATCAGGAATGGGAACTGTTTTGCGAAGAACAAGTAATGGAGGAATTGGAATGAGTGAAGTTGATGCAAATTTATATGAATTTTTAAGAAAGAACGAAACGGGATTGATGAGAGGGGAGCATGGATTGGTTTTCTATGTGCATGTATATTTTCATGATCTTGATGATTTTAGGGAAATCGTAGGACCTTATCCATTCGAGGAAGGTGGCTTAGAGGTTCTCATGTTTGACCAAACGATGTGTATTGATTTAAACGACATTATCGAAGGTCAAGGTCATAAAATAACTTCTTACAAAAAATGTATTGATGAGTACGAATTAAAGAGATATGCAGAAGACATCAAAGCATTGGAGGAATCTGAATGATAAATAAAGCTATTGCGTGGAGAGATAGAATTGCAATGTTAGAAACAGAGACAGAGCACAAAGGGCATGTACAGGAGCATTTAGAAATACTAGATTACTTAATCGAACGGTCGAAGAAATGCGACTTACTAGAAACTCGAATGGAAATGCCAAACAGAATTGAGGTGTCGGAATGAACGTAATGGATGAATCAATCAAAATGTGGGCAACGCAAAGGGGATTGCATAATGCAGACCCTTTTAAGCAAATGTTAAAGGTCGGTGAAGAATTCGGTGAGTTATGCCAGGCAATGAATAAAGGAATGGACGATGCATTGATCCAGGAGGAAATCGGAGACATTTATATTACTCTAGTAATTTTATGTTTACAAAAAAGATTCGATATTGATAAATGTATTAAGTTAGCCTATCAAACGATTAGGGATCGTAAAGGTGAATTAAGAAATGGGATTTATGTGAAGGAGGAAGATTTGCATGATTGAATTCTTTATGCCGATGATTCCACCAACGACAACACATCAACAAAAACAAGTGACTGTACGGAATGGTAAACCAGTATTTTATGAGCCGGATGATCTAAAGGCTGCAAGAAGTAAATTAATGGGTCATTTAGGCAGACATGCTCCAAAGTCAAAATATACGGATCCTGTGCGTTTAATTACTAAGTGGCTATTTCCTATGACTAAGACGAGTAAAAACGGACAATACAAGCATACACGTCCAGATACGGACAATTTACAGAAGTTACTCAAAGACTGTATGTCAGATTGTGGATATTGGACAGATGATGCACTGGTAGTTTCGGAAGTTAGCGAAAAGTTTTGGGCAGATACACCAGGTATTTATATAAAAATCGAAGAGGTGTAGCGATGGACATTAACCAGTTTTACGATGAAATCAAAGAGTGGATTAATCAATGTAATCAATATGCAGTACAGTACGGTATGCATACTAGTGAGTTTTGGATGTGGGCCATGGATTCAACGGCTAGTATATGCGAAAAGTATAATAACAACGAACTTGTAAAACGACAGATGATTATGCTGCACGATTGGTTAACGGACATTTACGAGAAAGGGAAAGAAGCCAATGGATAAAAAGTTAGATGTTATGGATCGTGAACATATGATTTTTCAAATTATGGCGAATACAAGATACACAGAAGATGCCTTACAAAAACTATCAGACGATAAAATAATTGAATTATATAAATTAAAAGTTGAAACGACTATGAGGTGATTAGGGAATGCAAGATATTAGTATTACAAAACCAACATTCAAAAAGACAGAGGCTGAATGGTTTAATTACCACAGAACGATTCGTGAAATAAAATTACTGGAGGATGCGATCATGCATCCTTACGACGAGGAGCAAAACGATCCTGCTGTTGTAAAAGGAGCGACGTCTGTACGTGATGTTGGTAGTCCAACAGAAATTACTGCATTAAGATTAACTAGACATAAGCAGTTGAATTATTTACGTGAAATCGCTAGTGCAATCGAGACGGTTTATAATGAATTGCCTGCAGATCATAAACGTTTAGTTCATGTTAGATATTGGGCAAGGGAAAGTTATAAGTGGGATGAAATTGCTAAAAAATGTAATGTAAGTCGTAGACAAGCATTTAATTGGCGAGATGCGATAATCCACGCCACGATTGAGGTTTTAGGGTGGAGGTAAAAAAGATTGCACTATGATTGCACTTTTGGGCCGATAAAATGTGTTATTATGGTAACAGGTAATAATTTACCCCCATTAGGTGATACCTAGTACGTATGTGTAAACGGAAAACAAAATATGTGCAATTGTGTATCATCTATATATTGTGTGCGACACATTATGATGACGATAGTGTGTCGCTTGTATTTACTAGCAACCTAACCGATAATATAAGTAATATATTATTGGGGGTAAGTGGAAAATGAAAAAGTATTTGTTTTTATCAATGGCTTTATTAATGGCCGCATTAGTTTTGGTGGCGTGTGGAAGTAATGAGGAAAGTAACAAAGAAGATAACAAAGTGAAAGAAAATGAAGAAGTAGCTGATAATGAAAGTAACGAAGATAATATAAACGTCGACTTTACAACAGATCCAATTGAAGCGGTAGAAAATGACGTTGAAATGTTTGTAGATGAATTTGATTATTCTTACAGTATTGTTGACTGGTACACTAACAATGATACAGTAGATGGATTCAACGAGGTGGATTTTGAAGGATATAAAATCAAGTATGCCATATCATTACTTATGGATGAAGAAGGGGAAGACTCTCTAGGAGTGTTTGCGGAAGTGGAAAACGGAACTGAACACGAATTGCAGTTTAACGACTCCTTTTTGTTTGTGACAGATACACAAGATCAAACAGAACTAGAACATGGCATACAAGAAAACAAACCTAACACTAAATCAAAGTTTTTTAATCACGCGCCGTTAGAATATGGTACTCCAGAAGAATTAACGGTTGAAATATATCCTCCTTTCTATGAAGGGGAATCAGAACTGATTGACCTCGGGGAGATGGTGGAGTTGGAATTTACGAAAGAATAAAATACATAGAAGACATTCACTCATAATCGAGTGGGTGTCTTTTTTAATGGAGTGAATTATTATGAAACGTGACATAGAAACAGTAAGGCATATCATGAGTAGGATAGAGTCATACAATGATACCGAAATTACTGGTGACATTGTATATCATTTGGAGGAATTGATTAATCAAGACTTAGTTAATGCTAATCATATTATCTCGGACGGAAGAATCAAATTATTTCAAGGGCTATCGTTGACGTGGGATGGTCACGATTTACTAGCATCTATATCCAATCGATTTGTATGGGAATCAATCAAAGAGAAGTTAAACGAACATGATCTAACTGTAAATGATGTACCAATAGAAGTCATTAAGAAAATATCTGAGAAAATTATTATTGATATGTTAGGAGTGTA
>DATGUV010000218.1:0-11905 GCA_035301025.1 Bacillota bacterium
GTCGTTACATATGAATTTGAAAATGTGGACTATGACGCAGCTTCTTATATTGAACAACAAGGGAAACTCCCTCAAGGGGCAGAAGCATTAGCAATTACGCAACATCGTGCCCGTGAGAGAGAGTTACTGGAGACATTAAAACTACCGACAGCCCCCTTTAAAATAGTAGAGACTGCCGAGGAATGTGAAGAGGCTTTTCAAAGCGTATCGATACCAGCGGTTGTAAAAACTTGTAGAGGTGGCTATGACGGAAAAGGTCAATTAAAAGTGGATACGAAGGAAGATATCGCTGAGGCAATGGCTTTTGTTCAAGAAGCATATCCGTGCATTGTTGAGGAATGGATTCCTTTTGATAAAGAGATTTCTGTAGTCTTTACCCGTGGAATCAATGGGGACATTACATTTTTCCCATTAGCAGAGAACGTGCATGTGCATCACATTTTGCATACAACCATAGCTCCAGCCCAGGTGAATGACTCGATTAAAAATAGAGCAATACATGCGGCTGAAAGAATTGCAGAAGAAATGAATATTGTTGGGACTTTCGCTATTGAAATGTTCGTCGTTGGGGAAGAGATGTATATTAATGAAATGGCGCCACGTCCTCATAACTCGGGACATTACACGATTGAAGCATGTAATATCTCACAGTTCAATCAACATATTCGTGGAATCTGTGGTCTTCCTCTCATTCCTGTTAAACAATATGAACATGCATGTATGGTAAATGTATTGGGTGAACATATGGATAGAGCCCTTGACACCCTTGCAAAGGATGATGGTAGCTTCGTGCATTTGTACGGAAAAGCAGAAGCAAAATCAAAACGAAAAATGGGCCATATTACGTGGCTTGGTAAGGATATCCAACATATGCGGGAAAAAGCAATTCCATTTGAGGAGGACGTGCGATGATTGATCGGTATACACGAGAAGAAATGGCCGCTATTTGGTCAGAGCAAAATAAATATGAAGCATGGCTAGAAGTGGAGATTGTTGCATGTGAAGCATGGGCTGAGCTAGGTGCAATTCCATCTGAAGACGTGGCACGTATTCGAAAGCATGCATCCTTTGATATCAATCGTATTTATGAAATCGAAGAAGAAACGCGTCATGACGTAGTTGCTTTTACAAGAGCAGTATCTGAAAGCCTTGGAGAAGAGCGGAAGTGGATACATTACGGACTTACCTCTACAGATGTTGTTGATACCGCATTATCTTATTTACTGAAACAAGCAAACACAATTATTCGCACAGATCTAGAAAGATTTATCCATATTTTAAAAGAAAAAGCTCTAGAACATCAACATACAGTAATGATGGGAAGAACTCATGGAGTGCACGGAGAACCGACAACTTTTGGGTTGAAGTTAGCGTTATGGTATGAAGAAATGAAGCGTAACTTAGAACGCTTTAATGCAGCAGCAAAAGGTGTTGAATTTGGAAAAATGTCTGGAGCTGTAGGAACATACGCAAATATCGATCCTTTTATTGAAGAACACGTATGTAAGAAATTAGGCTTGCAAGCGGCTCCTGTGTCCACCCAAACATTGCAACGAGATCGACATGCTCACTATGTCGCAGTGCTTGCCCTAATCGCAACATCTATTGAAAAAATGGCCGTAGAAATTCGCAGTTTACAACGAACAGAAATTCGGGAAGTAGAAGAGTTTTTTGCGAAAGGACAAACAGGTTCTTCAGCCATGCCACATAAGCGAAATCCAATTGCATCAGAAAATATGACAGGAATGGCTCGGGTTGTTCGAGGATACATGAGTACGGCTTATGAAAACATTCCATTATGGCATGAGCGAGATATTTCTCATTCATCTGCTGAGCGCATTATTTTACCAGATGCAACAATAGCATTAAATTATATGCTCAATCGTTTTGGCAATGTGGTGGAGAAATTAACCGTGTTTCCTAATAATATGAAGCGTAACATTCAAAAGACATATGGAGTTATTTTCTCACAGCGCGTACTGTTATCCCTCATTGACAAAGGGTTAGCTCGTGAAGATGCCTACGGAGTTGTCCAGCCTCTAGCAATGAAAGCTTGGGAAGAAGAGATTCCTTTTAAACAACTCGTATTAGAAAACGAAACGGTGACGAGTCATTTATTACCTGAAGAAATAGAAGATTGTTTTGATTACACGTATCATTTAAAAAATGTCGATCAGATCTTTGAACGAATTGGCTTAACGAATAACGAATGATTCAACAAACACATTTAAAAGCGTCCATGGAGGGATTTTGATGACTCAAGAATTAGATCCGAAACAAATCGAAGAAGAAAAAGCATATGTAGATATGGGTTTATCAGATGAGGAATACGAAAAGATAAAACACATTTTACAACGCCAGCCAAATTATACGGAAACAGGTATTTTTGCAAGTATGTGGTCAGAACATTGTAGTTATAAATCATCAAAACCGTTATTAAGCAAATTCCCAACTAAGGGTGAGCATGTCATCATGGGTCCTGGTGAGGGTGCGGGCGTAGTGGATATTGGTGATGAGCAAGCTGTTGTATTTAAAATGGAAAGTCACAACAGTCCTTCTTACGTAGAGCCATTTGAAGGTGCAGCAACAGGTGTTGGCGGAATTGTTCGAGATGTGTTTTCAATGGGAGCAAAGCCAATTGCACTTCTCAATTCTCTTCGTTTTGGCCCACTTGGATCAGAGAAGACGAATCATTTGTATACAGAAGTGATTCGAGGGATGGCTCATTACGGAAATACGTTAGAGATTCCAACAGTCGGTGGAGAGGTTCAATTTGATGATTGTTATGAAGAGAATCCTCTTGTAAACGCTATGTGTGTTGGATTAATCGACCATAAAGATATTCAAAAAGGAGTTGCCGCTGGTATAGGCAATAGTGTTATATACGCTGGAAGGGATACAGGAAGAGATGGTATCCATGGAGCAACGTTTTCTTCCGATGAAGTAGAAGAGGAAAAAGACCATACATCTGCTGTCGCTATTGGAGATCCGGAAATTGAAAAAAGGCTCATTGATGCATGTTTAGAAGTGATTCATTCAGATGCGTTAGTCGGCATGCAAGATATGGGTGCGGCTGGAATTACGTCTTCAGCAAGTGAAATGGCAAGTAAAGCAGGAACAGGAATTTCTTTATATATGGAGCGTGTTCCTCAACGTGAAGAACATATGACAGCATATGAAATGATGTTATCAGAATCACAAGAAAGAATGTTACTCGTTGTAAAACAAGGTCGAGAACAAGAAATCATAGATCTATTTAAGAAACACGATGTAGAAGCTGTTGTTATCGGTGAAGTAATTGAAGATAAAGAGTTCAATATTTTTCATCATGGTGAGAAAAAAGCATCTATTCCTGTAGATGCACTGGATAAAGATGCACCTGTTTATCATTTACCAAAAACAGAAGCGGCTTATTATAAAGGATTCCAAGAACAAGGGAATGTTTCTATTCAAGTAGAAGATGTTAAGCAAACATTGTATGACATGCTTAGCCGTCCAACGATTGCAAGTAAAGAAACAGCATATCATTCTTTCCAGTCTGACGCTCAGGGACAAACCATTCATGCTCCGGGAATGGGTGCGGGAGTGGTAGGTATTCCAGGAACAGAAAAGGCGATTGCAATGACAGCAGATTGTAATGCGCGCTACATTTATTTAGATCCAGAAGTAGGTGGAAAAATCGCAGTTGCAGAAGCAGCACGTAATCTAGTCGTCAAAGGTGCTCGTCCACTTGCGTTAACAGATGGATTGAACTACGGAAACCCAACAAATGAAGAAGTTTTCTGGCAAATGGATCAAAGCATTGAAGGGATTAGCGAAGCTTGTAAGCAGCTAGAAATTCCAGTCGTTAGCGGAAATGTATCGTTGTATAACCAATCAGCAGGAGAACCAATTTTTCCAACACCAATTATTGGAATGGTCGGATTGTTAGAATCAACAAAAGATGTAACGCCTAGTGCTTTTCAAAAAGCTGGGGATCTAATGTATGTAATTGGTGAAACAAAAGCGGAATTTGGTGGAAGTGAGCTACAAAAAATGACTTCAGGATCTTATGAAGGAGTACCACCGGAAATCGATTTGAATAAAGAACGAGAACATCAACAATATGTTCTTGAAAACATTCGCGCTGGATTGATCGCTTCAGCGGATGATGTTTCAGAAGGTGGATTAGCAGTCACTTTAGCAGAAAGTATGATTCAAAGTGATAGACTCGGACTAGAGGTACATCTTGCTGGTGACGCAACAGCAGCATTGTTTAGTGAAACGCAATCTCGTTTTGTTGTAACAGTAGCACCAGAAAATAAAGACGCTTTTGAAAAAAATATACCAGAAGCTGTTCATATTGGACACGTTACAGAAGAATATGTGTATAAAGTACAGGTAAACAATGAAGTGGTATTAGAAGAGTCGGGAGACAATATCAGTACAGCATGGAAAGAAGCTATTGCAAACGTACTGAAATCTACTAAATAAATGAGGAATGCACTGTGTTTGGAATTTGGGGCCATGAAAAAGCCGCTGAAATCACTTATTACGGACTACATGCGCTACAGCACCGTGGTCAAGATGGAACAGGACTCGTTGTAAATAATGGTGAGCGATTAAAATTGCACAGAGGTGTTGGGCTCGTCAATGATGTCTTTAAGAATGTAGACTTCAGAGCACTTGAAGGAAACTCTGCCATTGGTCACGTAAGAAATGCTAGTCAAGACAATGAAGATGTCGACCATGTTCAACCTTTAATGTTTCCTTCACAAACAGAAAGCATGGCCATTGCTCATAACGGAAACATTATGAACGCTCACACGTTGCGTGGGCAGCTAGAGGAAGAAGGAAGTATTTTACAAACACGTTCAGATACAGAAGTACTTGCACATTTGATGAAACGCCGTGGACATACATTAAGTGAAGAAACGATTGGAGAAGCGCTACGTACACTTGTAGGTGCTTATACATTTTTAATGTTAACGGAAAAAGCTCTCTATGTAGCGATTGATCCACACGGAATTCGTCCATTATCCATTGGGAAATTAGGAGATGCGTATGTAGTAGCTTCAGAGACTTGTGCTTTTAACATTGTTGGAGCAACTTTCGAGCGGGACATTTTACCTGGGGAACTGATTACAATTACTGATGAAGGAATGAAAGTTACAGATTTTACAAAACGTAAAACTAAGAAAATGTGTGCGATGGAATATGTATACTTTTCACGACCTGATAGTGATTTAAATGGTATTAACGTGCATGCTGCGCGGAAACGTACTGGAATTGAACTAGCGAAAGAATCCCCAGTAGAGGCGGATGTTGTTACAGGCGTGCCAGATTCAAGTATTTCCGCAGCTATTGGATATGCTGAAGAAATAGGACTTCCTTATGAAATGGGAATTATTAAAAACCGTTATGTTGGAAGAACATTTATTAAACCATCACCAGAATTAAGAGAACAAGGGGTTAAGATTAAACTTTCCCCTGTAAAAGGAATTGTCGATGGGAAACGAGTGGTAATGATTGATGATTCTGTCGTCCGTGGAACAACGTGTAAGCATATTGTGCAACTATTGAAAGAAGCGGGAGCAACAGAAGTACATGTTCGAATCGCTTCCCCGATGATTACAGATCCATGTTATTACGGAGTGGACATGTCGACGAAAGAAGAGTTAATGGCAGCTAATTATTCTTTAGATGAAATTTGTGAAATGATTGGCGCAGACAGTCTTGCCTTTTTATCCAACGAAGGAATGGAAAAAGGGATTGTTGAAAAAGCTACCTTTGAACGTAGCTTATGCCAATCCTGCTTTACAGGAAAGTATCCAATCGAACCAGTTCCTGGAGACGACATGCACATGAACGAATAATCATAAAGTGAAACTTCATTCGGTGGGGTATTGACTCGACGTTAATGCGTCAAAAAAATATGCTTGATGTACAAGGAGAGAATATGAATGTCAAATGTATATAAAAAAGCAGGGGTAGACGTTGAAAAAGGTTATGAAGCAGTAGAACGTATGAAAAAACATATTCAAAAAACAAACCGTCCAGAAGTGTTAGGTGGAATTGGTGCCTTTGCAGGTATGTTTGAACTTTCATCCCTTCATTATAAAGAACCAGTACTCGTATCAGGAACAGATGGTGTTGGAACAAAATTGATGCTCGCTTTTGACCAACAAAAACACGACACAATCGGTATCGATTTAGTAGCCATGTGTGTCAATGATATTGTTGCTCAAGGTGCAAAACCACTATTCTTCCTCGATTATATTGGATGTGGAAAAAATGAACCTGAAGTAATTGAGCAAATCGTTGCAGGTGTTTCTGAAGGATGTGTCCAGTCCGGCGCTGCTTTAATCGGTGGAGAAACTGCTGAAATGCCTGGTATGTATAAAGAGGATGAATATGATTTAGCAGGATTTGCTGTTGGTATTGCTGAGAAATCAGAAATTATTACAGGTGAATCCATTGGCTCTGGAGATATTATTTTAGGGTTAGCATCAAGTGGAATTCATTCCAACGGATACTCCCTCGTTCGCTCGATTGTAAAAGACTTAGATCACGAGAAGACGTATGAAGGCATGGATCAACCTCTTGGAAAAGAATTATTAACTCCGACAAAAATTTATGCAACATCCATTGAAGCACTCATGAAGGATATTATGATTAAAGGAATTTCTCATATTACAGGTGGAGGTTTTTATGAAAACTTCCCACGCATGATGCCTGAAGGGTTAGGAGTTTCCATTGATCCAGCAAGTTGGAAAGTACCAGCGATTTTTTCATTATTAGCAACTGAAGGAAAGATTTCTGATGAAGAAATGTACGGAATTTTCAATATGGGAATTGGAATGGCACTTGCGGTAGCAAAAGAAGATGTAGACACAGCGATAAAAGTGCTGACAGAACACGGAGAAAACGTATCTGTAATCGGTGAAGTGACGGCTACTGAAGGAGTGCACTTTACCTCATGAGTACTCTGGCAAAAGCAGCTATATTTGCTTCAGGATCAGGGAGTAATATGCAAGCAATTATAGATGACGCACAATTAGATTGTGATATTGTTTTGCTCGTCTGTGACCAACCAGGAGCAAAGGTTATCCAGCGAGCAGAAGACCATGGACTCGAAAGTTTTGTTTGTTCACCTAAAGCAATGGAGAGTAAAGAAGCCTATGAACAAGCCATTATTAAGGAGCTTCAAAAAAAAGAGGTAGAATGGATTTTTTTAGCCGGATATATGCGTTTAATTGGTCCAAATTTATTACAAGCTTTCAAAGGAAAAATCATTAATATTCATCCATCCTTATTACCATCCTTCAAAGGGTTACATGCGATCGAACAAGCGATGGAAGCGGGCGTGAAGGTAACAGGGGTGACGATTCATTATGTAGACGAAGGTATGGATACAGGGCCAATTATCGCCCAAGAAGCAGTAACCATTGATTCAGGGGATACGATAGAAGACGTCAAGGAGAAAATTCATCAAGTAGAACATCGGTTGTATCCACAAACCATTCAACAACTGATTCAATAAACAAAAGGAAAAGAGGACGAGCATATGAAAAAGCGCGCATTGTTTAGTGTTTCTGATAAACAAGGAATTACTGCATTTGCTAAGGAATTATTGACTCTTGATTATGAAATTATTTCAACAGGAGGAACGTTACAAGCACTAACAGACGCTGGAATTGAAGCCCGTGCTGTAGAAGAGGTTACACAGTTTCCGGAAATGCTTGATGGACGAGTGAAAACACTACATCCAGCAGTTCATGGGGGATTACTTGCTAAAAGAAATAATGATAAGCATGTACGTCAACTAGCAGAAAATGACATTACACCAATTGATTTAGTGGTAGTGAATTTATATCCATTTAAAGAAGCTGTACTTAAAGAACATGCACACCATGCCGACATTATCGAAAATATTGATATTGGTGGTCCTACCATGGTTCGTGCAGCAGCTAAAAACTACGAAAATGTAGGAATTGTTGTACATCCAGCTGATTATGAACGCATTATAGAAGCAATGAAAAACGACACATTTGATGCAAACTTTCGTAAAACATTAGCAGCAAAAGCTTTTCAACATACTGCACATTATGACGGAATGATTGCTACATATTTTAACAATCAATTGGAGGAATCTTTCCCATCATCATATGCATCAATATATGAAAAAGTACAAGATTTACGTTACGGGGAAAATCCCCATCAACAGGCAGCATTTTATAAAGACCCTTTCGCACCTGAAACAAGTATTGCGAATAGTATTCAGTTACACGGGAAAGAATTATCTTACAACAATATTCAAGATACAAATGCGGCACTAGAAATTACGTTAGAATATACGGAACCAACTGTTGTTGCAGTAAAACATATGAACCCATGTGGAATTGGTTCTGCATCAACGATTTCTCAAGCTTTCACAAAAGCACATCAAGCAGATGAAACATCAATTTTTGGTGGAATTGTCGCTTGTAACCGTGAAGTAGACCGTGAAACTGCTGAGCAAATGACAACGATTTTCTTAGAAGTTATTATTGCTCCTAGTTTTACAGAAGAAGCGAAAGTAATTTTAACGAAAAAAGAAAATGTTCGACTATTAACAGTTCCGTTTGACCAACCGGAAGAAACGAGTAACCGTACAGTTTCTGTTCTCGGTGGATTACTCGTACAAACAAATGATACAGAGCTAGAATCGATTGAATCCTTTACAATTCCAACAGACCGAAAACCAACGGATCAAGAAATGGAAGATTTACTCTTCGGTTGGAAAGCAGTCAAACATGTGAAATCAAATGCGATTGTATTAGCAAAAGATGGACAAACCATTGGTGTTGGGGCAGGGCAGATGAATCGGGTAGGTTCTGCAAATATTGCAATTGAACATGCAGGTGAAAAAACGACTGGTTCAACAATGGCTTCAGATGCGTTTTTCCCAATGCGGGATACTGTTGATACAGCTGCAAAAGCTGGAATTACAGCCATTATCCAACCAGGAGGATCTAAACGGGATCAAGACTCTGTAGATGCTTGTAATGAACATGGAATTGCAATGGTTTATACACATACACGTCACTTCAAACATTAAAAGAGTAAAGGGGCTAACATACTATGAATATATTAGTCATAGGTCGCGGGGGCAGAGAACATAGCATCGTTTCCCATGTGAAGAAGGATCCACTCGTTTCTTGCGTATACGCCGCACCAGGAAATGCAGGAATTGAACGAGAAGCAACATGCGTACCATTGAATGAATTAGATATTGAAGCACTAATTTCCTTTGCGAAAGAAAAACATATTGATTTAACGATTGTTGGACCTGAAGCACCGTTAAATGAAGGCATTGCCAACCGATTTCATGATGAAGGATTACGTGTATTTGCTCCTACGAAAGAAGCGGCATTATTAGAAGGTAGCAAACAGTTTGCAAAAGATTTCATGCAAAAGCACAATATTCCTACAGCAGCATATGCAACATTTACCGAAGCAGACCGAGCGAAAGAGTACATTCGAAGTCAGGGAGCACCGATTGTTGTAAAAGCAGACGGCCTTGCAGAAGGAAAAGGTGTTGTCGTAGCAATGACGGAGGAAGAAGCACTTGACGCTATTGACGCAATGATGGTTGAAAAAACATTTGCAGATGCAGGAAATACAATTGTTATTGAGGAATTTTTAGAAGGAAAAGAATTTTCGTTAATGGCGTTCGTTCACGGAAACAACGTGTATCCAATGATGCCTGCTCGCGATCATAAACGTGCATATGACGAGGATAAAGGACCGAATACAGGTGGAATGGGTGCATTTGCGCCTGTACCAGATGTTTCTCAGAAAGTAATTGATTATACTGTTCGTGAGATTGTTCAAAAAACAGCGGATAAACTTGTAGAAGAAGGACGCTCATTTACTGGAATATTATATGCAGGATTGATGCTTCCACCAAGCGGTATGCCAAAAGTGATTGAATTTAATACACGTTTTGGTGATCCAGAAACACAAGTAGTTCTTCCACTTATGGAAAATCATTTAACACAAGTATTAAACGACGTTTTAGATGATAAAAATCCTCAAATTACGTGGAAAACAGGTAGTTGTGTTGGAGTAGTGATTGCGTCAAGTGGATATCCAGTAGCATACAAAAAAGGATTCCCATTACCGTTTTCTGAAGGGAATGAAGATACGTTTGTCGTCCATGCGGGTACGAGAAAAGAAGGAGACACGTATGTTTCAAATGGAGGACGCGTGCTGCTCATAGGTGCCACTGGTGAAAGTCAAGCGGCGGCTGTAGAAACGGTGTACAAGGAAATTGGGGATCACGTCAATAAAGACCATTATTTTTATCGAACAGATATTGGGAAATAATAAAGAGCGACTTTGATCAATGAAATTGTATGATCAAAGTCGTTTTTTCCATAGTAAATAAATGAAACTATGGTACAATACAAACAAGAAAACGACCTTTGAAGGAGTTTATTGTCAAGAGAAGGGGTACGTTTCAATCAATAGCAATTCATAATTATTAAATACAGCATTAAATCCGTGTGATGAAATGGATTAAACTGTAACGAACTAGAGAGAGTGGAACAATGTACTCTACCATGGAGAGAAGTGAAGGTGTAAAGATGAATAATTGGAAGCGTTTAATGATGATTGTATTTTGCATAGGATTAGCAACTGTCATCATTGGATGTAAAAAAGATGAAAAAAATGAATCAAGTAACAAAGGAAAAGAAAATAACACTTCAGAAAAAGGAACACCATCTACAGGTATTTATCCATTTACAGGAATAGAGACGGATGAAGGCATAGACAATCGCCCCTTAGCAGTGATGATTAATAACCATAATGCAGCTCGGCCTCATTCAGGAATTGTAGATGCGGATATTGTATTTGAAATTTTAGCAGAAGGTGACATCACACGCTTTTTGGCAATTTTCCAAAGTGAAATCCCGGATACAGTTGGATCTGTAAGAAGTGCTCGGGAATATTACTTTGAACTTGCCCAAGGATATGACGCTGTTTATGTATATCATGGAGCAGCAAATTTTGTAAATGATATGATAAATTCACAAAATATCGAACATTTAAACGGTGCCGTATATGACAATGATCAGCATTTATTTAAACGAGACTCCGCCCGTAAAGCTCCACATAACTCTTATGTATTACTTGAAAATGCTTATGAAGTTGCCGAGCAAAAAGGCTATGATATTACAGCAGATGTAACCCCTTTTGAATTTGTAGAAAAAGATACGTCAATTGCGGGAGAAGATGCACAAACTGTAGAAATTGGATATAATGGTCAAAATCCTGCTCATCTCGTGTCATTCACATATGACGAGCAATCGAACAATTACGCAAGATCTGAAGATGGCACGGAAACAAAAGATTTGATTACAGACACCCCTATAGAAGTAGAAAATATATTTATCATTGAAACGGCACACCGTGTATTTGATAGTGAAGGTAGACGAGAAGTAGATTTAACTTCAGGAGGAAATGGTTACCTCGTGCAACAAGGAGTCATCCAAGAAGTTGAGTGGGAAAATCAAGATGGACAGCTCCTTCCAGTAAAGGATGGGCAAGTCGTTCCATTTGTACAAGGAAAAACGTGGGTAAACATCATTCCAACAGATCCAGGTTTACAATCATCTGTCCGTTTTTTCGGTAATGAATAAGTAGGAGGAGCAAACATGCAAATTGATAAATTGCGTGGCAAACAACTCGATCAATTATTTGATGCAATTTTAATGTTGGACAATCGTGAGGAATGCTACCGCTTTTTTGATGACCTAGCAACGATGAACGAAATCCAATCATTAAGTCAACGATTACAGGTAGCTAAAATGTTACGAGAAGGCGCAACATATAATGCCATTGAAGAAGAGACGAAAGCTTCTACCGCAACAATATCCCG
>DATGUV010000219.1:0-2897 GCA_035301025.1 Bacillota bacterium
AAATAGGAAGAGAACCTTGAACGTAACTCTGTATAATTGGAGTAATAAAAGATCCGTTCCATTTTTTCCTTTTGAATGCGTTGTGAAAATGTAACTGACTCTGTTAAATCTTTACTTTCAGGTTGTTTTTGAACAGAAATCATTCCATTATTAATCATAACAAATTCGAGCTCTAAAAACACGTTAAATATAAACTTCATTCGTTCTTGAGACCATTTCTTTTTGTCCATAATGGCCTTGGCAATTTTCTTCAGATTTATCGGACTATTTTTCATTAATAAGCCGTATACCCACTTGAAATCATCTCGTGAAGTATATGTAGAAAAATATGAACTGTTTTCGATATGTGTGCACATATAGATTACTTTTGGTTGAAGCTGATAAATGATGTGCTCTATGTGGTTTTCATCTGGTGGTAGATCCATAATATAAAGAGCGTCACAATGTCCACCGATTCCTGTAACATTTGCATATGTTATTTCTTGGGCGTGTTTGAGAGTTTTTGACTTACCTTCTAATGACCTATATAGAAACACTTCGGATCGTTGCGGGTCAAAAGTTTGTTTTAGAAGATTGTTTTGTTTCCCGCGGTAGTCAAATAGTTGCCAATTATTTATTTGTATATCTTCTACGCGAAGTTGTACCTTACGATTTCCGTTCCATTCATTCATTCCTAGCTCACCAACAATGGAAACCGGTGTATGGGAAGCAATTTTCCAATATAATTCACCCATTTGAAAAGCAATGAGGTCAATCGAAGCACCGTTTTCTGTCATTTGCATTTTCAAATGATTTTTCTCCGCTCCTAATTGACGAATATCTGATGGGATACTTTTCACTTGAAATAAAGGTTTTGGATTTCCCATTCCAAAAGGTGCCAACATGCTTATTTCTTCAATTACATTTTCGTTTATTTCTTCAATTGCTAATGTTGCTTGAACGTTTGTAACAAATTTCATTTCCTCTGGAGCAACTGTGTCCCGAAAAGATGTACTCAATGCTTCTTTAACAGCATCTGCGTTTTCAAGTGGGATCGTCATCCCTGCTGCTTGGGAATGTCCACCAAACGCTTGAAATAAATCCTTGATTTCCATGCAATGATTAAACATATGAAAGGCAGGAATACTTCGAGCAGATCCTTTCATTGTTCCTTTATCTGCATGAACAGATAATACAATTGCTGGCCGGTCATACATGCGAACGAGATGGGAGGCAACAATACCTAGTACGCCTTCATTCCAACCTTCTTTTGCAACAAATAGTACATCATGTTCTTCATCAGGAATCAGTTGAACGGCTTCTTGTAAAATCGATTGAACAATACTTTTTCGTTCATTATTTAAGTGTACAATTTCTGTAGCAATCTGTTCCGCTTCTGTAGGATCCATTGTCAATAGTAATTCAACAGCTAATGAAGCATCTTGTAATCTACCGACAGCATTCATTCTTGGTGCTAAAGAAAATCCAACATCTTCTTCATTCACTTGGCTATTGAACTGACATACTTGCATTAATTTTTGTAATCCGATATGTTGCGTGCGTTGTAATTGCTTTAATCCGTGGTATGTGAGAATACGGTTATCCTCCTGAAGTGGAACCAGATCTGCAATCGTACCAATCGCAACAAAATCAAGCAGTTCTATTGGAAACTCTTGTAAAATTTCAGTAGCAAATTGAAACGCTACGCCAACACCTGCTAAACCTTTAAATACATATCCTTCAGATAGCTCTGGGTGGATAATTGCGTAAGCTTTTGGCAATTCATCTTGTACATCATGATGGTCTGTAATAATAACATCTACACCTTGCTCTTGTGCTAGTGCTGTTTCTTCAACTGCATTAATTCCACAATCAACCGTAATAATTAACTGCACTCCGTCATCAATAGCCTGCTGAAAAGCCACCTTATTCGGCCCATATCCCTCACTAAAGCGGTTTGGAATATAATAGGAACATTGTGCTCCAACATCTTGCAGTGCTTTTACTAATAGCGCCGTTGAAGTAACCCCATCTGCATCATAGTCCCCATAAATCAAAATATGTTCACCGTTAGCGATGGCGTCATGCACGCGTTCTACCCCTTGATCCATCATTGATAAAAGCGACGCATGTGTAAGGTCTTCTATCTTTGGATAAATAAAAGCTTCCATTTGTTCTTCACTGGTCATTTCTCTTTGTAACAATAACTGTGTTGTAATATGAGATAACTGTTTACCTCTTACCTGATACGAGTCATTGATTTCAATGTCTTCCGCAAATTCCCATGTCGTTTTACTTTCTAACATAACTTCACCTCTACCCCTGAAATACGTGCTATGTAAAGTAAAGGAGTATTTTCATACTTTACTCATGATCTTTTTGATGTTTATTCGATTGTTTCGTTTTTTCACTTATAATTCCTTGGGTTTGTTCCAATTGTTTGTGTAATTCTTTCATTTCTTTTTTAAGTTGATATAAACGCACACTTCCTGCTGCAGCAACTAGTAATCCACCCATAAGTACAGAAAATAAAATAACTAATATCAGTGGAGATTCAACAACCCAGAATAAGTAATTTACTTCAACTGCATCAACGTTTGTTACTGCAAATACAGCAACGAGAATGATTAAAACGATGGAGATGATTACATATGTTTGCCCTTTCATATACATACATCCTCTCAAATATGATATGAGCTCCTCCCACAATGGTATACAGGAGGAGCATCAGACGTTCGTATATTTTTTTATACTTGTGGACCTTCTACACGTTTTTTCTTCGTAAAGTCAAGTGGTTTCTCTTTTATATTTCTACCTCTTGTCACTAGCCATAATTGAGACGCGAGGAAGAGTGATGAATAAAGTCCTGCGATTAACCCAACTACTAATGCTATTGCAAAACCTCCAATAGACGCCGC
>DATGUV010000220.1:0-7013 GCA_035301025.1 Bacillota bacterium
AGGAACAACGATGACAGGTACGTTTGTTTCTATTTGTTTCTCTGCAACAATCACTGCAGCTCCTTGATTTACAGCGGCAGGTACATAATCATGTCCGTCTACTGTATATCCTTCTATACAAACGAATACATCTCCTTTTCCAACGTTTCGTGAATCTACTTGTACAGAAGCGATATCCATATCAGCTAAAACAATATCTGTATCACATGTGTAATAAGGGATTAAACTTAATAATTGTTGTAATTTCATTGTCCCACCTACTTCCTTCTTCTTATCTGTTTTAGTATACCAAATATTTCATTGTTTCTCGACGATTGAATGTATCATTTGATTAACAATATGGAATCAATAGATAACAAACCATACCATAATAATCAAACTGCATGCTTAATCATCGGATAGATAGATTCGAATGGTTGATCCTTCTTCAACCATCGTTCCCGGGGATGGCGATTGTTGAAGTATTTTTGTACCTTCTCCACTGGTTTCAATGGATAAATTTGTCATGTAATGAATCAAATCATCTGTCTCTGCCCCAACTAAGTCAGGTACTTCCACTTTCGGATGTTCTGGCCAGACGACTTCTTTTTCGATTCCATCCTCTCTCTCTTCTATACCCATTGCACGTAGACTATCTTCAATTACTGTACCAACGATTGGCGCAGCAACGACTCCACCAAACTGAACGGTTCCTTTTGGATTATCAATGGCAACGTAGACAACAATTTCTGGATCATCTGCAGGAGCAAAGCCAATAAAAGATACGATATGATTATTTTGTAAATATGTTCCATCTGGACCGACTTTTTGTGCGGTTCCAGTTTTTCCACCTACCCGATATCCGTCAACATATGCTGGGCGACCTGTTCCCTGAGCGACAACAGATTCTAGGGTTTCTCTTACTTGTTCAGATGTTTCTTGAGAAATCACTTGTTTTTTTACATGTGGATCGACTTCTTTAACTATTTTCCCTGTAACTGGGTCTTGCCACTGCTTTGCAACATATGGTTCGTATAAATATCCACCATTTACAGCCGCGGCAACAGCCATTACTTGTTGGATCGGTGTAACAGAAACACCTTGTCCAAAAGAGGTTGTACCAAGCTCAACTGGACCTACCTGCTCTAGACGAAACAATATTCCACTACCTTCCCCTTGAAGATCAATACCTGTTTTCTTCCCAAAACCAAAGTCTTGAATATAGGAGAATAATTTTTCCTTACCGAGAGATTGACCTAAATGAACGAAACCTGGGTTACAAGAGTTTTCTACTACTTCCAGGAAAGTCTGACTCCCGTGTCCTCCACTTTTCCAGCATCTTAATTTTGCGTCACCGACAGAAATACTTCCATTATCAAAAAAGGTATCATGTACTAGATCCACTGCATTTTCCTCTAGGGCGGCAGCAAGTGTAATAATTTTAAAGGTAGAACCCGGTTCATACGTACTCCAAATCGGTAAATTACGATCAAAAATCTCTGGATTAACTTCTTGGTAATTACTTGGGTGGAAATTTGGCCGTGAAGCCATTCCTAGTACTCCACCAGTTTTAGGATCTACTGCTATCGCTATCGCTCCATCTGGATCATATTTTGCCGCGGCTAAATCTAGTTCTCTTTCCATAATTGTTTGTACATCTGCGTCAATCGTAGTAATCAAATGTAATCCGTCTGAGGGAGGGCTATATATATCTGCATACTTTTCAATTTTTCGTTGCTTAGCATCAGAAAAGTAGGATAAACGTCCTTTTTTCCCTTGTAAATATGAATCATAATACAGCTCTAACCCCATTAAGCCTTGATTATCAATGCCTGTAAATCCTAGAACATGGGATAAAGAATCATCATGAGGATAATGTCTTTTTGAATCTTTCGCTAAGTAAACGCCTTCTAATTGTAAATTACGAATGTCTTTTTCTTGTTGATCAGTAATTTTTCGACCTTCTGGGCGGAGTAGAACGCTCTTTTCATTTTGAGTCACATTCTCGTATGCTTTTTCATAAGGCATTTGTAGTATTTCTGCTAAATGGGATGCAGTTTCTTCAGGGTTATCAATTTGTCTTGGAATCACGATAACTGAAGGTGCTGAAATGTTTTCTGTTAATATATTTCCCTTTACGTCCATAATATCCCCACGATTAGGCTCAAAGACAATATCTCGACTCCAAGAATCTGTCGCCAAGTCTGTCAGCTCTTCCCCTATCATAAATTGTACATAGCCGAGGCGAATTCCAATAATTATAAATCCTATGAATCCTAGCAAACATACAATAACTAAACGCTTTCGTTTAATCCTAGTAGATACATGCTTCATATGTGCACTCCTTTTTGAATACATATGCTTGTACCTACTATATGTTTTTTAGAAAAAGAATAGAACACGTGCATTCTTCCTTTTATTCTTTCATAAAAGGGGAATACATGTGTTCTATCCACTAATCGTCATCATCATTTTCTTTCTTTTCTTCTTTCGATTCCTTCTGTTTAGTATCTGGAACTTTAAATTCAACACTTAAATAATCTTCTTTGTGTAAAGGCGCGCCTACATCAATGCTTTGCTTCACAACATATCCATTCCCAATAGGTTCTAGTTGTACATCTAATAAGTCTGCCAAAGTAACTACTTCTCGAACAGACCAATCTTTAATAGAAGGCATTGTTGGCTCATCTGTGAGTAACATAATGTGTTCGTAAGCGTAATACGATTCCCCTTCAATAACGTTCGTATCAACAATCTTATCGCCTTCACCTATCGTAGTTACTTTAAATCCTTTTTCAGTTAATTCTTCTTCAATAGTTGATGTGGACTGATCAACCATCGCTGGCATCGTCATTTTCTCAGCTTGTTTCTGCTCTTCCTTATCCGGTGATATATCTAAATAGTGTAACGCACTTTCCATCACGTTTTTAAATATATACGATACAGGTACATTACCAGCCTCATCGTCTGGCAAAGTCGGTTGTTGTATAGAAACATACATAATCAACTCTGGATCATCTAGAGGTGCCATTCCTAAGAATGAAAAAATATTATTTTCCTTTCCAGATAAGTACCCGACACCATTTGGGTTAGGAATCTCTGCAGTTCCTGTTTTCCCTCCAACAGTATATCCATCCAATTTATATATTTTTCCTGTACCATGTTTTCCTTCTACCACTGATCCGAGTAATTCCAACACCTGTGCTGCAGTTTCTTCGGTTATTGGTTCTCCCGCAACATGAGGTTCATTTTTTTCGATCACTTCCCCATTTGTCGAATCAACAATTTGCTTGACGATATATGGTTGCATCATTTTTCCACCATTGGCGATTGCAGTTGCTGCTTGCATTTGCTGCATAGGAGTAACTGTGCTTCCTTGTCCATAAGATGTTGAAAGTTTTTCTCGTGGCCATTGGTATAAAATATGTCCAGAAATTTCCCCTGGAAGGTCTACACCAGTTGGTTCATCTAAGCCAAAATCGTGTAAGTAATTTAAATAGGTATCTTCTCCAATTTTATCCCACAACAACATTGAAGCTGCTACGTTTGACGATCGCTGAAAACCTTCATCAAATGTAATTGTCCCCCAACCTTTTCCTTGATTATGATCTCGTACAGGTTCAATGACTTTATTAATTTGATATTTCCCAGATTTATACAACTCATCTCCGTTATATACCCCTGAATCAATCGCCGCTGCCCACGTGAACATTTTTACTGTAGAGCCAGGTTCAAAAGGATTTGAGATGACGTCATTGTACCAATTTTTAACATTTGTTGGTTCATTAGGATTATAGGTTGGTCGATTACTTAAAGCGACAATTTCACCTGTTTTGGCATTCATAACAATCGCACTAATTCGTTCAGGCTCATAGGATTCTTCAACATCCGTAAGAACCTCTTCTAAAAGAATTTGAACCTTTTGATCAAGTGTTAAATACACTTCTTTCCCATCTTCTGGTTGTTGAATGACTTCATCAGGATGAAGCAATTTATTATTATAACGATCTCTTTGGTAAGAAATATGCCCATCCTTTCCATATAAAAGATCGTTCATTTCATTCTCTATGCCATTCACACCGATGATTTCTTCTTTTTCTGTTTCTTCGTTATACACCTTTCGCGCAAAGCCTAATATATGAGATGCAAAAACTTCATTCGGATAGTGTCGAATGAATTCTTGATTAAAATGGATACCCGGAAGTTCCAGGTCTTCAATTTCGTCCTTTATCTTTTGACTGATCTCCTTACCATTTTTACCAAACTCTACTTGAATTAAATCATTTGCTCGCCCATTCTCGATTCTTTCAACAATATAAGAAGGATCAACATCAATTAATGGTGCAATCTCTTCAGCCGTTTTTTGGATGTCATCTACATGTTGCGTTGTTCTTGAACCTTTCGAATACTCTTCATCAATAATCGCATACATTCTAAACGTCGGTAAATCATAGGCGAGAACCATTCCATTACTATCATAAATGGTCCCTCTTTTAGCTTCTAGCGTGTATTCAGTATTTCTTTTTTCCTTCGCCCATGCACGTAACGAAACGCCATTAATTTCCCCTGTGACTTGTATGTATATGAATCTTCCTGCAATTAATAGGAAGATCAGTATAAATAGCAACATAAATATACTTGTCATTATACGAGTTGATCGACTAGTTTTCATGTGTATTCACCTTATTTTTCAGAAAAGGATTCAGCTTGTTTTATTTTCGTTCCTTGAATTTTAAGGCCATTCTCTTCAGCCACTTTCATGATTCTGTCAGGCTTGCTAAGCTCCTTCTTCTCAAATTCAAGAGACTGATTCGTAACTAGCTGTGTTTCAATTACTTTCTCTAAGGATTGTACCTCTCTATTCAACGAGTCTACAGATGAAGAATAAGAAACAACTAAGAAACCTGCAACTACTAGACAAACACTAATAAACGTATAAATAATCTTTTCTCCTGTTGTCAGCCAACTTTGCTTTCGTACGTTGACATGTTGTTGCTTTTCTCGTTGTTCGACTTGTGATTGATACGATTCTTGCCAGTGCCTTGCCGGTTGTGCGTTCATATTGTTTTCCACCCTTCTGTATTATAGAAAATCATCATCCCATGGTTTCACTTTTTCAACTACTCGTAAATAAGCGGAACGTGCTCTTCTATTTTGTTCTATTTCTTTTTCCTGTGGAGCAATTGGTTTCCGTGTAATTAATGAAAACGGAGGTTGGTGCCCTTCAGGAATAATCGGTAAGTTTCTCGGAGTTGGTTTTTCAGTACTCCATTTTTTAAATGATTGTTTACAAATACGATCTTCCAGAGAATGAAATGTTATTACAGCTATCCTTCCCTGAAGCGAAATAACTTCTGCAGCCTGCTGTAATGCATCTTCAAATACTCTTAGTTCATCATTCACTGCAATCCGTAATGCTTGGAATATGCGCTTCCCAGGATGTCCACCTGTTCTGCGTGCTGCAGCAGGGATTGACTCTTTAATTATCTCAACAAGTTCATAGGTAGTATTAATGAGACGGTCTTTTCGTACCCGCTCAATTGTTCGAGCAATTTGTTTGGAGAAACGCTCTTCTCCATATGTGAAAAATATAGAGACTAATTTTTCGTAAGGCCATTCATTGACAATTTGATGAGCAGTTAGTGGTGCCTCCTGATTCATACGCATGTCCAATTTTGCGTCATGTCGGTAACTAAATCCACGTTCCCCGTGATCAAACTGCGGAGAAGAAACGCCTAAATCAAATAAGATCCCATCTACGTGTTCTAGTTGAAGATTTTCGCACGTTTCTTTTAAATATTTAAAGTTGGAATGAACAAAGGTAATCTGTTCTTCATATGCTGTTAATCGCTTTTTCGCAGCAGTTAATGCTTCTCTGTCTTGGTCAAAAGCAATTAATCGTCCGCCATTGTGTAATAAAGAGGCGATCTGCTCAGAATGACCTCCCCCACCAAGTGTACAATCAATGTATACACCGTCTGGGCGAATATTTAATGCTTCTATTGCTTCATTTTTTAATACACTCTCATGTTCAAACATGTTCTTCAACCCCATGCGTTTATGTGACTATGATGAATTAAATATCAAAATCAAGTAGATTCTCTGCAATTTCTGCAAAGGATTGTTCAGAATCAGTAATATATTCGTTCCACAGATCTGCTTGCCATAGCTCTAATCGATTGGATACCCCAATGACGACACATTCCTTTTCAAGCGTTGCGTATGTACGGAGTGGCTGGGGTATATTTATCCTACCCTGCTTATCCACTTCACATTCAACAGCACCTGAGAAGAAAAAGCGTGTGAAAGCTCGTGCATCTTTTTTTGTTAATGGAAGGTTTTTCATCTTTTGCTCTAGAATCTTCCACTCATCCATTGGATAAATAAACAAACACGTATCAAGTCCACGTGTAACGATAAACCGTTCCCCAAGCTCTTCACGAAATTTCGCAGGGACGATCATGCGGCCTTTTGTATCGATATTGTGTTGATATTCACCCATGAACATACACTTTCACCACTTTCTTTGTATCATCGTACCACAACCCACCACTTTTCACCACCCATTTTTAAAAAATCCCTACTTTTATTTTTTTATATGTACAAATGCATGAAAAAACGCGTTTTATTCCCTTTGAAAATAATAAGTTATAAGTGATCTATTTCGCGATAGATCAGCTAATACGGGAATCCTAACGATAATATTTATGTTTTATTCGTATGATAATGGCGAATGGGGAGAGATGTGGGGGATAAGTGGTTCAACGTGACCGATGTACTTCAGAAGATCCATTAAAGAGAATGATAGGCGTTCAAATGTGACCGTTTCAACGATTTTTTCAGGTAACGGGTACGAGGCACGAGCCAATGTGACCGAATCAATGATATTTTTCAGGTAACGGGCATGAGGCACACTCCAATGTGACCGAATCAATGATTTTTTCAGGTAATGGGTACGAGGCACGAGCCAATGTGACCAAAACTATGATATTTTTCAGGTAATGGGCATGAGGCGCGCTCCAATGTGACCGAAT